>JBGSLI010000323.1:0-4299 GCA_041740775.1 Alteraurantiacibacter sp.
GCGCGGATCTCAACAGCCTGACGCTGGCCCCCGATCGCGGCGATGACTGGATCTTCGGCGTCAGCGCGGTGGCGGCGGACGGGGCGCAAAGCCCGGTGGCCAGCGCGGTGCCCGGCGGGGATTTCTATCCGCTGCCGGAAGCCGAATAGCTCGTCATTGCGAGCGAAGCGAAGCAATCCAGTCCCGAGTGTAATGCTTACTCACAACTGTCGGGACTGGCTTGCCTCGTCGCTTCGCTCCTCGCAATGACGAAGGTGGTGAATGCTCGACTCTGCCCCTTTGCATCCCTACTTCGCCTGAATGAACAAACGCCCCCACACCCGCAAATCCATCGGCCTGCCCAGCAAGGAGCAGGTGCTCGAATTCGTGAAGACTTCCGATGGCTCGGTGGGAAAACGCGAAATCGCCAAACATTTCCGGCTGACCGCGCAAGACAAGATCCTGCTCAAGGCCATGCTCAAGGACATGGCCGAGGAAGGGCTGATCGACGGCCGCAAAAGCGCCTTTCACCGCATGGGCGGCGTGCCCAAGGTCACCGTGCTGCGGATTGTCGAGATAGAGGACGGCGAGCCGATCGCCATTCCCGAAAGCTGGCAGCCCGATGACGCTACACCGCCACCGCGCCTGCGGGTGATCGAGAAGAAGAAACAGACCGCGCTGCGCAAGGGTGATCGCATCCTCGCCCGCACCGAAGAAGCCGGAAAAGGCTTCATCGCACACCCCATGAAAAAACTGCCGTCCGAAGAAGGCGCGATGCTGGGCGTGATCGAGATAGACAAGAGCGGGCAGGCCTGGCTGGCCCCGGTCGACAAGAGGATCCGCAATTCGGCCAAGGTCAGCGATATCGGCGGTGCCGAGGCGGGGCAACTGGTGCTGGCCGAACCCACCGGGCGCGGGCGCCATGCGGGCGTAAAGGTGATCGAAGTGCTGGGCGATCCGCTGGCCCCGCGCGCTTACAGCCTGATCGCAATCCACAAATACGGCATCCCGCATACCTTCGCGCAAGAGGTGCTGGACGAGGCGGTGCTGGCAGCGCAACTGCCGCTGAGCGAGGCGCACCGCGAGGATCTGCGCGATCTGCCGATCATCGCCATCGATCCCGCCGACGCGCGCGACCATGATGATGCGATCTGGGCCGAGCCCGATGGCGCAGAGGGCAATCGGGGCGGCTTCCGCGCGATTGTCGCCATCGCCGATGTGTCGGATTACGTCCGCCCCGGCGGCAAGCTGGACCGTGAAGCACGCAAGCGCGGCAATTCGGTCTATTTCCCCGATCGGGTGGTGCCGATGCTGCCCGAAGTGCTGTCGGCCGATGTCTGCTCGCTGAAGCAGGGAGAGGACCGCGCGGCGATGGCCTGCCATCTGGTCTTCGACGCCAATGGTCAGGTGACGTCATGGCGCTTCACCCGCGCGCTGGTGCGGATTGTGCAAAACATCGCCTATGAAGATGCGCAGGCCGCAATCGATGCCGGCAAGGCGCCCGATCACCTGCGCCATCTGTGGGAGGCGTGGAAACTGCTTGCCGCCGCGCGGGCTGGCCGCGATCCGCTCGATCTCGATCTGCCCGAACGCCGCGTGGTGCTGGACGAGCAGGGCAAGATCACCGAAATCGCGCTGCGCGAGCGGCTCGATGCGCACCGGGTGGTGGAAGATTTCATGATCGCCGCCAATGTCGCGGCGGCCAAGGCGCTCGAAAGCAAGGCGCAGCCGATCGTCTATCGCATTCACGAACCGCCCACGCGCGAGAAGCTGATCGCGCTGCGCGAATATTTCGATTCGATCGGCAAGAATCTGGCATTGGGGCAGGTGGTCACCCCCGGCCTGTTCAACCGGATGATGAAGGATATCGGCGATCCGGGGGAAAAGGCGCTGGTGATGGAGGCGGTGCTGCGCAGCCAGACGCAGGCCTATTACGGGCCGCGCAACGCCGGGCATTTCGGGCTGGCGCTGGGCAGTTACGCGCATTTCACCTCGCCCATTCGCCGTTATGCCGATCTGCTGGTGCATCGCGCGCTGGTGGATGCCTTCGCGCTGGAACAGCCCGCGCCGCAGGGCAAGCTGGGCAGTCTCCCGCGCGACACCGGGCTTGCCGACCGTGACCGCGAGGATCTGGGCAAGGTCACCGACGCCATCAGCCTTACCGAGCGCCGCGCGATGGAGGCCGAGCGCGACACCATCGACCGCTACATGGCCGCATGGCTTTCGGCGCGCGTGGGCGAGGTGTTTTCCACCCGCATAACCGGAGTGCTGAAGTTCGGCTTCTTCGCCACCATCGTCGGGCTGGGCGGCGATGGGCTGGTGCCGATCAGTACGCTGGGGCGCGAATATTTCACCTATGACGAAGGCGCGCATACGCTGGTGGGGGAGGGCAGCGGCACCCGCTATGCGGTGGGCGATGTGCTCGATCTGCGGCTGGGCGAGGCCAATCCGCTTACCGGCGCGCTGAAGTTCGAATTGCCCGATGGCAGCGGCAGCCAGAAAGTGGAGCCGCGCGGGGCCAGACCGAAAAAGCGCGACAGGCCACACCGCGACAAGGCGGGCAAGCACAGCGTGGGCCAGCGCGGTCGGCCGGGCAATATCCGCCATCAGGGGCGCGACAGGAAAAAATAGCGGAACGCCTGAAGCTGCGCCTCATTGATGCAGAAAGGAGAATATACCCATGCTCATTCCAGGCCAGAGTGTTCCCGATCTTGATCTGCCGCTTGCAGGCGGGGGCCGTTTCCGGCTTTCCGCCGAAACGCCCGATGCCTTCACCCTGCTGGTGTTCTATCGCGGCAAACACTGCCCGATCTGCCGCGGCCAGTTGGAAGAACTGGCGCAAAGGCTGGACGAATTTACCCGGCGCGGGATCAAGGTTTTCGCCATTTCGATGGACAACGAAGATCGCGCCATGGCAACCGCCGAAGCGTGGAAGACGGGCGAGTTGCCGTTGGCCCTTGGTCTGAGCGAGGATGCGGCGCGGGCATGGGGCCTGTATTTATCCAGCAAGCGCGAAGGCAGCGAGGAGCCGGAGGTGTTTTCCGAACCCGGCCTATTCCTCGTGCGGCCCGATGGCACGCTGTTCTTCGCCGTCACCCAGAACGCTCCCTTCACCCGGCCGCCTCTCGATCAACTGTTAAAGGGCATGGATTTCGTGCTGGCCAATGATTACCCCACCAGAGGCACCGCCACCTGACGGGCCATTGGCTGGCGGCTATCAACTCAGCCGGTCGATTTCTTCGGTCGATAATCCGCCAGGGATCACGAACAGCGGGCACGGAAGCGCGCCGACATGGGCGGAAAAATGCGTCACCAGCGGCCCCGGCGCACCGTGGGGGGCAGCGCCCAGCACCAGCGCAGCGACTTCAGGGTGATCGGCCAGATAATCCAGGATAACGCCCTTGCCATCGCCCACGCGCACCGCGATCTGCGGCATCTTGCCGCTTTCATAGGCGAGTTCGCCCGCCGCGCTGTTCGCCAGCACTTCGGCCCGGTCACGCGCCTCCTCCTCGATCGTGGCCTGCACCCCGCCAAAGGCGCTGAACGCCTGTTTGGGCACCAGCGCCAGCAAATGAATCATCCCGCCGGTCTTGGCCGCGCGGCGGGCAGCAAAGCGCAGGGCCACGCGCGCTTCTTCGGTTTCGTCGATGATGACCAGATAAACGCGCATTCGTATTTCCCCGTCCCGAAAGCTTGGAATACAGGCCAATGCCCGCGATAAGCAAGATGCCTTGCCCCGACGGGCGATTTTGGCCAATGAACGCAAACGTTCCAATTCCACAAAGGGAGCCTGCTCCACCCATGCCGATTGCCATCAAGATGCCCGCGCTTTCTCCCACGATGGAGGAAGGAACCCTTGCCCGTTGGCTGGTGAAGGTGGGCGACAGCGTTTCCGCCGGTGACATCATGGCCGAGATCGAAACCGACAAGGCGACGATGGAATTCGAAGCGGTGGACGAAGGCGTGATCGCGCATATCCAGGTGGAAGAGGGCACCGAAGGGGTGAAGGTGGGCACCGTGATCGCCACGCTGGCCGAAGAGGGTGAGGATGCGGGAAGCATCAGCCCGGCGGGCGAGGGTGCCGCTGCTCCGGCCCCGGCTGCGGCTCCTGCACCGGCTGCGGCTCCTGCACCAGCTCCAGCTCCAGCAACAAGCAGTGACGACGGGATCAGGATATCTCCCAGCGCGCGCAAGCTGGCGGAAGAAAAGGGTGTCGATCTGGCCAAGGTGTCCGGCACCGGGCCGGACGGTCGGATTGTGAAGGCGGATATCGAGAACGCGCCGGGCGGTGCGGTTCCCGCGCCCGCGCCCGCTGCCGCC
>JBGSLI010000324.1:0-1711 GCA_041740775.1 Alteraurantiacibacter sp.
ATACGGCGGTGGAGACGTTGAGCGTGTGGTGCCCGTCACCCCCGGTGCCGCACACGTCGATGGCGTTATCGGGCGCTTCGATCGGGATCAGCCGCTTTCGCATCGCGCGCGCGGCCCCGGCGATTTCCTCGGGCCGCTCGCCCCGGTCGGAAAGCTGGGTCAGAAAGCGGGCAATCTCGGCATCGGACGGCTTGCCATCCAGCATGTCGCCAAAGGCGCGTTCGGCATCGGCTTCGGTCAAGGCCATGTCGGTGGGCGGCAGCACGCTCATGCCGCCACTCCTGAGGGCAAGCGAACGGGTTCGATGCCGCAGATGCGCAGGAAATTGGCGAGCAGATCGTGGCCGTGCTGGGTGGCGATGCTTTCCGGGTGGAACTGGACCCCGTGGATCGGCAGGCTGGCGTGGCGAAAGCCCATAACCGCAGTGCCATCCAGCCCCGGCGTTTCGCTGGTGGCGTTGACCAGCAGGCAGGCGGGAATATTCTCCACGATCAGCGAGTGATAGCGGGTGGCGACAAAGGGGGAGGGCAGCCCGGCAAAGACGCCGCTGCCATCATGGTCAACCGCTGATGTCTTGCCGTGCATCAGCCCGCCGCGCGTTACCCGTCCGCCGAAATGCTGGCCGATCGCCTGATGGCCCAGGCACACGCCCAGCAGCGGCAGCTGCGCATCGGCGCAGGCGGCCACCAGATCGAGGCTGATCCCCGCCTCGTTGGGGGTGCAGGGGCCGGGCGACAGCAGAATGCCCGCCGCGCCGCTCGCCAGCGCTTCGGCAGCGGTCAGCGCATCATTGCGCACCACCTCCACCTGCGCCCCCAGTTCCATCAGATAATGGACCAGGTTGAAGGTGAAACTGTCGTAATTGTCGATGACGAGGATCTGGCTCATTCGCTCCCCTCTGCCCGATTCCGCACCACGATCAAGGGGCCAATCGGGGCGCCGGTATCGAGCCGCCCGCTCGCCCGGTCCCACAATAGCGATACGCTGCCGTCCAGAAACAGCGCGTTGTCCACCCTCAGCACATCGCGGTAATAGCGCGCCAGCCGGCCGAAGCTGACCGGCGCATCGCTGATGACGAAATGCGCCCGCCCGCCTGCATCCACGCCTACCGCGTTGCGGATTTTCTGCGAGGTGCCATCGGGATCGAGATCGGGATGCAATTCGCCGCGTACCACCAGCATCGGGCCCGATTGGGTGGCAAAATCGGGGCGGATCTGCACTTCGTCGGCAAACCTCTGGGTATCGAACACAAGCCACGGCCCGCCCGCATCACCAAAGAACACGCCATTGGGCAGCAGGTGGAAATTGCCCGGCCCTTCGTTCTGGTTGAGCAGCGCCAGGCGGCGCCCGTCCTCGACATAATAGCCGATCGGCTGGCCTTGCGGATCGAACATCCCGCCGTTCATCGCCAGTATCGCATCAGCGGGCGCGGCCTGCGCGTAAGCACGCAGCGAACGGAACGGTGCGTCACTGCCATCGGGCGCCAGGTCCACGCCGATGGCGTGGGTGGAGGGATTGGCGATGCAATGGGTAAAGGGCGTGTCCTCGAACACCACCGGCTTGCACGGCGATGCCAGATCTTCCGCCGCCTCGCCTTCGATATGCACGTCGCAGGCGGTCAGCGCGAGCAGCCCCGCTGCCAATGCAGCCGTTGCCAGAACCCGTGCAGGACGCATCGTTACTGGCCGATTCATTGGCCGAAATCCGGCTC
>JBGSLI010000325.1:0-16196 GCA_041740775.1 Alteraurantiacibacter sp.
GGCGCGCGGGTGATCGATATCGCCACGGGGGATGGCAGGGTGATGGCCAGGCTGCTGGAGGCGCGGCGCGATCTGAAGCCGGTGGGCATCGATCAGGCGGAACACCTGCCCCAGCCCCCGCGCGGAGCAAAGATGCGCGCCAATGTGCTGATGCACCAATTGCCCTTCCCCGATGCCGCATTTGCAGCGGTGACCAGCCAGTTCGGCTTCGAATATGGCCAGATGGATGCCGCCGCGGCCGAAGTGGCGCGGGTGCTGCGGCCAGGCGGGATGGTGGG
This sequence comes from Alteraurantiacibacter sp., assembly GCA_041740775.1. Classification (GTDB taxonomy): domain Bacteria; phylum Pseudomonadota; class Alphaproteobacteria; order Sphingomonadales; family Sphingomonadaceae; genus Alteraurantiacibacter. The sequence continues at coordinate 279 of JBGSLI010000325.1, forward strand.
GATGATGACCCACCGCTCCAACAGCCCGATCGTGCAGCACAATCGCCGTCGGCGCGAACAGATCGAATGGGCGATCGGTAAGCAGGATCTGCCCGGCAAGGCGCGCCGCAACCTGCAATTGCGGCAATTGGGCATCGCCCCGATCCCGCCCGAAATCAGCGCCGCTCCCGCCGAAGGTGCCGCGAAGTTCGGCCAGGGTTCGGCAGCGTGGGAAATTGCCGAGGCGATCCGCCGCACGCTGACAATGAGCCGGGGCGAGGCACCTGCGCAAACCGCTGCGGTGATCGGGCAGATCGTGGCGCAGGCGGAAAATGAACTGGGCCGCATCGCATCGCTGGAAATGGCGGCCGAGGCTGCGGGCGATGGCGAAAAGGTGGAGGCGGCGCTGGTAGGGGCGGGCCTTGCCCCGGTGGATCGGCAGGATTTGAGCGATGGCGATGGAACACCGCCCTTCGCCAGCTTTCTGGTGCTGAACAAGCCGCAATAGCGCGGGCGCAACCGGGCGCTCCGGTGCTTTTATCGAAACCAAACAAAAGGGGCGGAGGAACCGAAGTTCCCCCGCCCCCTTTCTGTTGCGCTTTCGCTGCGATCGGTGCGCTTAGAAGCGGACCAGGATCGAACCGAAGAAGTCGCGCCCGATCACGTCGAATGTGCTCGGGAAGGTATTGGCCTGCTCCTGGTTATCGCCCAGCAGCAGCGAGTTGGGACGGTTGCTGACAAGCCCGTTCGCGTCGAACTCCGGTGTGCCCGGCAGGGTGTCGAACAGATTGTTCACACCGAAGCTGAGCGTGACCATATCGTTCCAGTCGTAAGACAGGGTGAGATCGATAAGGTCATAGGCACCGATACGTTCGACACCGTTTTGCGCAGCGAAGTCGACCGTGTCATCGTTATCGTCGGTTGCGCTCAGGTGGCGCCAGCGGGTCGAGAAGGTGAACGGACCGTCCACCCAGCTGAACCGCGAAGTCCACTTGAACGAAGGCGTGGGCTGACCGCATTCGCCACCAAATTCACCCGCACATTCCACAACTTCACCCAGTTCCGCCACCGGGATGAAGAACGAACTGTCGGTCCAGGTTCCAAGGAACATGATGTTGAAGTCCGACACGCCCCCGCTGGTGAACAGCGAGATCGGCACATCCATCCCGTAGTTGATCTGGAGATCGATGCCCGAAGCGCCAAGCTTGGAAAGGTTGGCGTTGGAAACCAGCGGCGGAGCGTCCACCGTGATGGCACCATCGGCGTTACGGATGCCGACAAACGGCTGGCACGCCGGGCTATTCACGTCCTGCACATCACGGAAGCACAGGTTGAACAGGCCATCAAGGCTGCCGCCCGCCACCGAAATCGCGTCTTCGATCTCGATGTCGAAATAGTCGGCAGTGATCGTCAGGCCGGGGATCGCGGCAGGCTGAAGCACCACACCGAAGGTCCACGAATCGGACGTTTCTTCTTCCAGATCGGGATTGCCGCCGAACAATGCAGGGATCTGCGCGTTCAACTGCACCACACCGGCATTGCCCAGATTGCCTTGCGGCACGCCGGTGGCGGTGCAGATCGCAGCCGCGCCGGGATTGGCCGCAAGGAAGACCGCGTTGCCGCAAGGATCGGTTGCGCCGGGGAAGCCGATGGCCTGGCCCTGGAACAGTTCGCCCACGTTCGGCGCACGCACCGCACGCTGATACTGGCCGCGCAGCTTGATGCCCTCGATCGGGGAGAATTCGACACCCCCGGCATAGGTCCAGACGCTGCCCACCGCTTCGAGCGAGTAATCCGAGTAACGCGCCGCACCGTTGACGTTCAGCGTCAACCCGCTGTCGGTCTCGATGATCGGAACGTTCAATTCGCCGAAGATTTCCTTGACGTTATAGGCCCCTTCGGTCGCATCACCGGCGTTGAAGCCGATCACGTCACCCGAAGAAAGCGCAGTATCGGGAATGAACTGCGATTCCATGCGCCGGTATTCGCCGCCCAGCGCAAAGCCGATCGGCGCGGCATTGCCAATGGCGAAATCGCCAAAGGTGCCCGAGAGAAAGCCGCTCAGCACTTCGAGCGTGGAGATATCGCCGTTTTGTGCCTGGATGCTGATCGCATCCACCATGTCAGTCGTCAGCCCGCCAACATCGAAGATGTTGATCGGCGTTCCGCTGCCATCAAGCCCGGCCTGGAATGCCGAACGCGAAATGTTGCCCGATTGGACATTGGCATTACGCGTACGTGCATAGCTGTAATAGCCATCATAGTTGATGGTGCTGGTCACTTCACCACGCAGGCCCGCCAGAACGCGGAATGCGTTGCGTTCGTCCAGCGTGTTGCGTGAACCGGTTTCGATGATGCGGCGCTGGATAGAGGCGCTGACCACGCCCGGCGCTGCACCCGCGATCGCCGACAGACCATTGGCGAGACGCGCGGCATTGGCCGCAGTTTCATTGGCATCGAGCTGCTGCAATTGCGCAAACACATCGGCACTGACGAACGGCTGCACGGTTGCGAGATCGATGTTGAAGGTGCCGGTAACCGGCGTAGCTGCCAGTTCCTGCGCCACGCGGTTGTTGACGAAGGAAACTTCGGTGTAGGCTTCATGCCCTTCGAAGATTTCATATTCGGCAAAGCCGCCCAGCAGATAGCGTTCCTGCGGAATCTGCAGGAAGTTGGCGGGGGCATAGTTGTAGGTATCACCCGCACGCGAGCGGGCAGCACCGCTGCCCACGTCGAAGATACCGTCGTCGATCGTCAGACCCTGCGCCAGCGGAGCACATTGGCCCGCGATATCGCAATCGGCATCGGCCACGATCCCCACTTCGGTTGACGCGTTGAAACGCGTAGCCGGCATGGTTGAGGAACCGAATGCTTGCAAAAACAAGGGGTTACCAGCACTATCGGTGCTGGTTTCACCACCAACGGCGACGTTCGAGAACCTCCGGTCACCCTGCATGATGGGATCGCGGTTGAAATATTCGGCAAACACCGTTGCCCGGCCGCGGCCGTCGGCAAATTCGGTGCCGATCGCGCCGTGCAGCTGATAGCGATCGCCGTCGCCGCGGTCGGTGATCGAATACTGGCCGCCCACTTCCATGCCATCGACATGGCGCAGACGGAAGTTGACGACGCCAGACAGCGCGTCCGAACCGTAAACGGCCGAGGCACCGCCGGTCACCACGTCAACCGAATCGAGCAGGAACTGCGGGATGGTGTTCAGATCGACCACCTGGCTGGTATCGAAGAACATCCAGCGGCGGCCGTTGACCAGCACCATGGTGCGGGCCGCGCCAAGCCCACGCAGGTTCAGCGTAGCCGCGCCGGTGCCGGGGTTGTTCGAATTGGAGGTAAAGCCGGGAATGACCTGCGGCAGCGTGTTGATGACGTTTTCCACGTTCACCGTGCCCGACAGGCTGAATTCCTCGCTGTCGACCACGGCCACCGGGGCAGCGGTATCGACGTCACGGCGCTGAATGCGCGTGCCGGTGACGACAATCATGTCCTCTTCGGCGACTGCCGGCTGATCACCGGGATTTTCCTGCGCCATCGCCGGAACCGCGATCAGTGATCCAAAAATCACCGAGCTCGCGAGCAGCGAGGCTCTCGTCTTGCGAATAATCATTTTTGTGCTCCTGGTAAGGGGGAGAAACTGCGGGAAAGAGGTACCTGACCGATGCGGGCTTTTCCCTGTCATCGCGGCCTGGCGACCAACTCCTCCTTCCTTGAACCCTGCCAAAGCACTTCGGCCCCGTGCAGACAATCTCTGTCTCGCCCGGTTTCAAATGCGACAAATTCGTGTGACATTTATGAAACAATCGTGACAACGGCGTTACCGGCGCGTCACAGCGCCACAGCAGCTAGTCCCAGAAGGCTATCGACCGGCACTCGATGCTGCTGCGCGGATTGGCCCCCTTCGCACTGCCATCGGCAAAGGCCGAGTGCGGGCAGCGCCAGGTTACCGAATGATCGCTGTCGTGGAACTTGAACAACAGCACATCGTCGCGCGCCATCCCGGCGAAATACCACCAGCGGTGCGCGGGATCGAAGCACGGGATGGTGGCTGCCAGCATATCCTCCTCGCCCGCGATGGGGGCGGTGAGCGCGTCGCCTTGCGGAAATTCGTCGACGATCACCAGCGTGTTCGATTTCTCCTCGCCGTCCATGCTGCTGCGCCCGTCGCACAGCGCCAGCGGCACATCCTGCGGCGGCGGCGAGAATGTGCGCCAGTGGCTGGTGATCAGAAAGCGCGAATAGCCCGGCCCGCCGGGAAAATGTTCGCGATAGGTCGCCTGCGCCATGCGCCGCGCGGTGCGCGTATCGATATCGACATGCGCTTCGCCCGCAGGCGGTTGCAGCCCGCCGCTGTGCTTGTATCCCTCTACCCTGCCCGCCTTGTATGCAGACAGATCCTCGCTCGTGCGCAACATCCAGCCGCGCGCCACGCAGCGGTCCGCGCCGGTCAGGCGGATCACGTCGCGCTCCACCTCGCGTTCGTAGAGCCGGTCCACCATTGCCTTGTCGCGGAAATCGGTAACCGCAGTGTTGCTTTTCGCGATCATGAAGCCGTGGGTGTCGAGGCGGAAGTGATCGCGGATCGGCATCCCGTCGCGGATCGTCACCGCGTGATCGGAATAGGTGCCGGTATTGATCTCCTCGCCCCGGCTGACAAAGCGGCGGGTGACGAAATCGCCCGGATCGACATAGCGCATCAGCGCGCGTACCTGTCGCGCGCGTTGTTCGATCTCGGCATATTGCGTTGCGGGCGGTTGTATCTGGCTCGCCATCCTGCGCTCTCCGGCTGACTTTTGGCGCGCCTGATGCCACGCCGGACATAGTCAACGCAAGCGCGGTTTTCGCTTGGCCCCGCGATCATGCAGCTTTGGCTGTCGGCCAGCGTAAACCCGATATTTACCAAACCTCCCTAATCCGTTGCGAAACAAGCAAGGTCAGGGGGATATACATGCGCAAAGCCAACGCGCGCCGGATCGTTTCGGACGATACCGGCGCAGCCGCGATCGAATACGCACTGGTGGCCATGCTTATCGGCGTGGGACTGGTGGGGATGATGCTCGCGCTTGGCGAGGAAGTGGAAAACCAATATGAAACCGTCGGCACTGAATATGCCGTAGCGGCCAATGGCAAGGCGCCCGACTAGAGCACTTTTGACAACAAGAAGGCCAGGCCGGAAACGGTCTGCTGCGCCTATTCCTCGCCCATCCGCAACGCCGCGATAAACGCCTCCTGCGGGATGCTGACATTGCCGTATTCGCGCATCCGGGCCTTGCCCTTCTTCTGCTTTTCCAGCAGCTTTTTCTTGCGCGTTATGTCCCCTCCATAACATTTTGCGGTCACATCCTTGCGCAGCGCGGCGATGGTTTCGCGGGCGATGATCTTGCCGCCGATCGCGGCCTGAATGGGGATCTTGAACAGGTGCCGGGGGATCAGATCCTTCAGCCTTTCGCACATGCCGCGCCCGCGTTCCTCCGCCACATTGCGGTGGACGATCAGGCTCAACGCATCGACCGGTTCGCCGTTGACCATGATGTTCATCTTCACCAGATCGCCTTCGCGCAGGCCGATCTGTTCATAATCGAAGCTGGCATAGCCGCGGCTGATGCTTTTCAGCCGGTCGTAGAAATCGAACACCACTTCGTTCAGCGGCAGTTCGTAGCTCACCTGCGCACGCCCCCCCACATAGGTGAGGTCGGTTTGGATGCCGCGCCGGTCCTGGCACAGCTTGAGGATCGATCCGAGATATTCGTCGGGCGTGTAGATCACTGCCTTGATCCACGGCTCCTCGATCGTCTGGATGCGGTTGACGTCGGGCCAGTCGGCGGGATTGTGGATGTCGATCACGGCGGCATCCTCGTTCTTCGTGTGCGCGAGATGGATGCGATACACCACCGATGGCGCGGTGGTGATCAGATCGAGATCATATTCGCGGCTCAATCGTTCCTGGATGATTTCCAGATGCAGCAGGCCGAGGAAGCCCGCGCGAAAGCCGAAGCCCAGCGCGGCGCTGCTTTCCATCTCGTAACTGAAACTGGCGTCGTTCAACCGCAGCTTGCCGATCGATTCGCGCAGCTTTTCGAAATCGGCGGCGTCCACCGGGAACAGCCCGCAGAACACCACCGGCTGCACTTCCTTGTATCCCGCCAGCGCCTTCGTGGCGCCGTTCTTCACCGTGGTGATGGTGTCACCCACGCGGGCCTGTTCCACCTCCTTGATCTGCGCGGTGATGAAGCCGATTTCGCCAGGGCCGAGATCGGGCAGGTCGATCCGCTTGGGGGTGAAGGCACCCACGCGGTCCACCAGATGCTGGGTGCCGCCCTGCATGAATCTGACCTCCAGGCCTTTCTTCAGCACGCCGTCGATCACCCGCACCAGAATGACGACGCCGAGGTAGGGATCATACCATGAATCGACCAGCATGGCCTTCAGCGGCGCATCGCGATCACCCTTGGGGGGCGGAATCCGGGCGACCACCGCTTCGAGCACATCCTCGATCCCGATGCCCGATTTGGCGCTGGTGAGCACGGCATCGCTGGCATCCAGCCCGATGATATCCTCGATTTCCGCGCGGACCTTGTCCGGTTCGGCAGCCGGTAGGTCAATCTTGTTGATAACGCACACAATTTCGTGGTCGTGTTCGGTCGACTGATAGACATTGGCCAGCGTCTGCGCTTCCACCCCCTGCGCCGCATCCACCACCAGCAGCGCGCCCTCGCAAGCAGCCAGGCTGCGGCTGACTTCATAGGCGAAATCGACGTGGCCGGGAGTGTCCATCAGATTGAGTTCGTAGGTCTTGCCGTCCTTCGCGGTGTAATTCAGGCGCACCGTCTGCGCCTTGATGGTGATGCCGCGTTCCTTCTCGATGTCCATGCTGTCGAGCACCTGTTCGGACATCTCGCGCGCGGTCAGCCCGCCGGTGAGCTGAATCAGCCGGTCAGCCAGCGTGGACTTGCCGTGGTCGATATGGGCGATGATCGAAAAATTGCGGATCAGCGAAAGGTCAGTGGACATGCGCCGCCTCTAGCGGCGTGCGCGCGCGCTGTCAGCAGCGATTGCAGACCCCATGGGAATAGACCGCGCGGCAGGGCATCGGGTTACCGCGCGCGATGCGATCCGGCGGTGATGTCCACCTGCATGAAACGCGCGCGCGATGCCTGTGCCCGATGCTCTCGCGGCAGCGAATAATGGCCCGGCGGCAGGGCCTGCAACGGCATTCCCGCCGCCGCCAGCATATAGGGCGAGACACGGTGCCGCGTGCACAGCCCGCCTGCCCCGTCGCTCACCAGTTTGGTTTCGAAGGCGAGGCCCTGCGTCGCATCCTGCGATCGTTTGACCGTGCCCACCACCAATTGCCCTTCTCCCAGATCGAGCACCAGTTGCGTGCCCACCGGCACATCCACCAAGCCTTCGATCCGCGCCCCGCTGCGCGAAAGATCGCGCAGCATGACCGAATAGTGATGATCTTCGTGGATCAGCCCCACGCGGCGGAACAGCGTCTTGCGGTCGGCGCGGTGATTGGCCGGGCCGACGGCTTCATAACGCAATTCGCCCGAAGCCAGCTTTTCCATCACCGCTGCGTGCGGCACCGCGCGCGAGAAGATGAAGCCCTGCACCAGATCGGCATCGAGCCCGGCGACACAATTCAGCTCGTCCAGCGCCTCCACCCCTTCGGCGGTGGTGGCCATTTTCATCGCCCGCGCCAGGCTGACGATGGCGGTGATGATCGCGGCGTTGGAATTATCCCCCTCGGTGCAACCGCGCACGAAGCTCTGATCGATCTTGATCTTGTCGAACGGCGCGCGGCGCAGATAGGACAGCGAGGAATAGCCGGTGCCGAAATCGTCCAGCGCCAGCTTCACCCCCAGCGCGCGCAGCTTGCCGAACATCTGGTCGGTAACGCCGACATCGCCCATGAACACGCTTTCGGTAATCTCCAGTTCCAGCCGCGCGGCAGGAAAGCCCGATGCCGACAGCGCATTGGCCACCACCGCAGGCAGATTGTCGCTGGCGAATTGCTGCGCGGACACATTGACCGAAAGCGCCAGTTCGCCGGGCCATTGCGCGGCGTCCTCGCAGGCGCGGCGCAGCGCCCATTCGCCCAGCGAATCGATCAGATTGCTGTCTTCGGCGATGGGGATGAAAACGGCAGGGCTGACAGATCCGTGTTCCGGATGGTTCCAGCGCATCAGCGCCTCGAAGCCCTTTACCTGATGCGTTCTGGAACAGACGAAAGGCTGGTAATGCATTTCCAGTTCACCGCGCGCCAGCGCGTCGCGCAGGTCTTCCTCGATCTCGCGGCGATCCTGCGCCGATTCCTTGAGATCGTTGGAATAGAAGCGGAATTGCCCGCGCCCCCCGCCCTTGGCGGCATACAGCGCCAGATCGGTGGCCTTGATCAGATCATTGGGCTCGATCCCGTCATAAGGCGCCACGGCAATGCCAATGGATGTGCCGATTATCGCCCGGCTGCCTTCGATCGAATAGGGCTGGGAAATCATCTGGATGATGCGATTGGCAAGATCTCCCAATTCGCCGCGATCGTCCTGATCGGGAATGATGACCTGGAATTCGTCGCCGCCCAGCCGACCGATTTCGGCCTCGGCCGGCACGATCCGCTGGAGCCGCTGCGAAACCTGCCGCAGCAATTCGTCTCCCGCCGGGTGGCCAAGCGTATCATTGACCTGCTTGAAACGGTCGAGATCGAGCATCAGCAACGCGCAGGAGCGCTTTTCCACCTGATAGGATTTGAGCAGCGAAGTGAGCCGCTTGTTCATCCGGTGACGGTTGGCAAGGCCGGTCAGCGAATCGAATTCCGCCGCACGCGAGGAATCGCGCTGTTGTTGATAACTGCCGGTGATGTTCTTGGCGCAGCCGCGATAGCCGAGAAAATTGGTGGCTTCGTCAAAATGGGGTTTGCCCGTCAGCGCCCACCATGTTTCGACCTTTGCTGATGCAGCAGCATCGGATTGAGCGATAACGCGCACCACCTGTTCGCTGAAACTGGTGCGCGCGCTGAGCAGGAAGGACAGCGGCCTTGCCCGGTGATCGCTGGCCGAATCCTCGACCGTTTCGACAAGCTGCGCCAGCTTTTCACCGATCAGCGGCTGGTTCTCGCCAAAACACTCCGTCGCACCGGGGGAAAGATAGGCCAGCCGCCCCAGATCATCGGTCGCCCAGAACCAGGCGATGCCTGATCTTTCGAACGAATCGAGGAAGGCGAGGCGCTGGGTATCGGTATATTCGGCCATCCGCGACACCGCCGCTTCGGCATCGGGCACGCGAACGCCCTCGGCCCACTGGCCGCCGAAAGTCCTGAACATGCCGCGAACACCCAATGCGCAATTTCCCCTGATGGCATGGCGGCAGATTTCCCTTTGGCGCCATGATGATATGTGCCTGCTTAACCGTTCAGGCTTACCAAACGCCTAAGGCGCGGCGTAACCGGCCGCCGGTAATTCCCCCAGGCGAACCGGCCTTGGCGGGGCGGCGCGGGTGGCGGTGATCTTGCCAGACGAATCGCGTTGCGGCGGATTGGCGAATTCCACCCCGGTGCGATCATCCGCGCTCCAGCGGGCGATGCAGGCGAGCGACTGATCGTGCGATATCTGCAACTGGAATTGCGTTCCCGCAGGAACATTCCACAGCCCTTCGATCATCGCCCCGGTTACCGAGATATTGCGGATCGAGCCGTTGTAGAGATGGCCGTTGTGTTCCAGCACCACCTTGCGCAGCATCTTCTGGCGCGGCGCGCGCGATGATCGCGGCCCCCTCGCCACCGCCTGCAACCCTTCGGCAATCCGTTGGTCCACCTGTTCGGCGGTCATCGGACGGTTGTAGATATATCCCTGCACATGGCTGCATCCGTGGCGGCGGATCAGGTCCAGTTCGTCATGCGTTTCCACCCCTTCGGCGGTGGTATCCATGCCCAGCGTCTGCGCCAGGCTGGTGATCGAAGCGATGATCGCGCCGTTGCGGCTGCCCTTCTCGGTCATCCCGCGGACAAAGCTCTGGTCGATCTTGATCTTGTCGAACGGGGCCTTGCGCAGATAGCCGAGCGATGAATAACCGGTGCCGAAATCATCGAGCGCCAGCCGCACGCCGATCCGTTTGAGCGCGGCGAACATGTCGTCGGTGCCGCTGTCGTCGCCCAGGAACACGCTTTCGGTAATCTCCAGTTCCAGCCGCGTTGCGCGGATTCCGGCGTGCGAGATGGCGTTGGCCACCACCGTGGGCAGGTTGAGGTTGGAAAACTGCACCGGTGAAACGTTTACCGCCACGTGGACTTCGTCAGGCCAGCGGGCCAGATCCTGGCAGGCTTGGCGCAGCGCCCATTCGCCCAATTGCTGGATCAGCCCGCAATCCTCGGCGATGCCGATGAAGCGGTCGGGCGAAATCCAGCCCTTTACCGGATGCTGCCAGCGCATCAGCGCCTCGAAGCCGGATATCCGGTCGGTAGCCATCGATACCACCGGCTGATAATGCATCTGCATCTCGCCCCTGGCCACGGCATCGCGCAAATCCTCTTCCAGCTGCGATCGCGCCTCTGCTTCGGCGTGCAGATCCTCGGCATAGAAGTGATATCGCCCGCGCCCGCCGTCCTTTGCCGCATACAGCGCCAGGTCGGCGTTGCGGATCAGTTCTTCGGAACTGGTGCCATGTTCGGGTGCCACCGCGATCCCGACCGATGCGCCGATCACCACCCGCTGCCCGTCGATCGAATAGGGGTGCGACAGCGAATGGATGATCTCGCCTCCCAGTTCGGCCAGCGCCTGGCGCGGCGTGCGGGCGGGAATGATGACCTTGAATTCGTCGCCGCCCAGGCGGCCCACTTGCCCGTGTTTGCCCACCGCGCGTTCCAACCGCTGCGCCACCTGCTTCAACAGCGCATCGCCCGCCGGGTGGCCCATGGTATCGTTGACCTGCTTGAAACGGTCGAGATCGAGCAGCATGATCGCGCAATGGCGGTTGGACTCGGCCTGCGCGGCAAGGATCTTTTCCAGCGCCTGCGACATCTGGAACCGGTTGGCCAGCCCGGTCAGCGCGTCATAGCGGGCCAGCCGCGTCGCCTGTTCCTGGCTGCGCCTGCGCTCGGTAAGATCGGTGCCGGAGCCGCGAAAGCCGACGAAATTGTCGAACTGATCGTAGATCGGGCGGCCCGATACCGACCACCACAGCTCCTCGCCGTTGACCGCCGCGCGCACCGGCAATTCGCTGAAGGCAGAGCGCGCGGACAAATGGAACATCAGCGTGCGTTCGCCTTCGACGCCGGTATCCTCCAGATTGAACAGGCGCGTGAACGGCTGGCCCACCAGCCGATCAGGATTGCGGTGCAGCGCCTTGGCGACGGGGAGCGAGACATAGGTAAGCAGCGAGCGGCGGTCGGTTTCCCAGAACCAGCCCTGCCCGGTTTCCTCGTAATCGGCCAGGATGTCGCGCGCGCGGGTCTGAACCCGCTCCTGCGCCTCGATCCGCTCGCGCTCCGCGCGCTGTTCTTCCACCTGTTCGCGCACCACCAGCACCGCCACCACCAGGCCCACCGCCAGTCCCAGGCTGCCCGCCAGCGAATCCTGCGTCACCACCGCCGATGTCCAAAGCGCGAATTGCGCGGCGAAAATCGCGGCGGGCTGGCGGCGCAGATAGGCTGTTGCGATCCCGCTGACGCTGAGCATCCCCACCAGCGCGATATCCCAGGCAAGGTCCCGATTGCCCGCCCAGATCGTCATTCCGGTGCCGAACAGAAAAAGCGGCAGCATCACCACCGCCGCCAGCCCGATGCCCCTCGCCATGCGGCCGCGCTGCGCCACCAGATCGTGAACCCGGCTGATCTGCATCGCAAACAGCACCGCGCAGCCCAGGATCACCCAGGTGCCCGTCTGCGGAAGCCTTTCTGCAAAGACCGCGCAGATCACGATCGCACCGATGATTCCGGCGATCAGATAGGTCCATTTGCGAGGGAACCAGTGCTTGCCCGAAATGGCGAACATCGAGGCGCTGATACTGCGATCGGCCTTTGCCGCCCGGCGCGCGGCCTGGCGGCGTTCGTCTATCGGTGGATCTTCTGCTGTCCGGGCCTGACTCCGAACCTGATCCTGATCCTGCACATCCGCCCGGCGCGCGGGCGCACCCTCGCCCCCGCCCTTGTGCGCGGGCGACGTATCGCCAGAATATGGGGCCGGGCTTGTCGCACCTTGCATGACCGGCAATTGCCACTTTCGCTTTGAGGAACGGTTAACCTGCCAGTGCATTTTCGCCCGCAGCAATAGCAGGGCATAGCTGTGCGCCCTGCATTGCCGACCGCAGCAAAAAGGTTAATATCGCCAAGGGGAAGCGATTGTCTGGAGGAACCATGCGCCACATCGCCATCGTCGGATCGGGGCCGGCCGGATATTACACCGCAGAGGCCGCGCAGAAAACCTTCGGCGAAGATGTACGGGTGGATGTGTTCGACATGTTGCCCGTGCCCTACGGCCTGATCCGCACCGGCGTTGCCCCCGATCACCAGTCGATCAAGGCGGTGGCGAACCGTTACGAAAAAACCGCGCTGACCGAAAATGTCCGCTTCGTGGGCAATGTTGCGATTGGGCGCGATGTCGAAATCACCGATTTGCTCGAACTATACGATGCGGTGGTGCTGGCCACCGGCGCGCCGCGTGACCGGCCGCTGGAATTGCCGGGGGATGATCTGGGCAATGTCTTCGGCAGCGCCGCCTTTGTCGGCTGGTATAACGGCCATCCCGAATTCGCGCAGCTCGATCCCGATCTTTCGGGCCGGACTGCGGTGGTGATCGGCATGGGCAATGTGGCGCTGGACGTGGCGCGGATGCTGGCCAAGAAGGAAGGCGAATTCGCAGGGTCGGACATTGTCGGCCATGCGCTCGAAGCCCTGTCCGCCAGCACTATCGAAAGGGTGATAATCCTCGGCCGCCGAGGGCCGCACCAGATCATGATGACGCCCAAGGAACTGGGCGAACTGGGCCGCCTCGATCACGCCGCGCCGCATGTTTCAAGAGCCGATCTGCCCGATCCGGCCGAGGATGCCATTCTCGAACCGGGCCTGCGCAAATCGGTCAACCTGCTGCGCGAATTTGCCGCCACGCCCGAACATATCCGGGGCGAAAAACGCATCGCGGTGGAATTCGCCTTCTTTCGCCAGCCGCTCGCGCTGACAGGAGAAGGCCGGGTGGCGGGCATAAAGGTGGAAAAAACCGCGCTGGAAAAAGGCCGCGCGGTGGGCACGGGAGAGACCGAGGTGCTGCCCGCCGATCTGGTGATAAGCTGCATCGGCTATCGCACCGCGCCCATTCCCGGCGTGCCGTTCGATACCCGTGAAGGCCGCTTCGCCAATGATGACGGGCGGATCATGCCCGGCCTTTATTGCGTCGGCTGGGCCAAGCGCGGGCCATCGGGCACGATCGGCACCAATCGGCCCGACGGGGTGGGCGTGATCGCGCATGTCGCCGAAGATCTCGCCAGCGGCGTGCGCGGCACGGGCGGCAGAAAAGGCCGCGCGGGTTTTGACGAACTGGCCGCCGCAAAGGGGCTCGACATCGTCACCTTCAAGGACTGGAAAAAGATCGAGGAAGCCGAAGCCAAGGCCGCCCGCGAAGGCTCCCCGCGCGAGAAATTCGTCGATGTGGAGGCGATGATCCGGGCGCTGGGGTAGGGGCGGATCACACCCGCATCGGCATCAGCACATAGAGCGCGGCGCTCTTTTCGTTTTCCCGGATCAGCGTGGGGGCACCCGCGTCGGCGAAGTGGAGTTCCACCGTGCTGCTGCCCAATTGCTGCAATATGTCCTTCAGATAGCTGGCGTTGAAGCCGATTTCGATCGGATCGGAGGAATATTGCGAGGACACTTCCTCCACCGCATTGCCGTTGTCAGGGCTGGTGACGGTGAGCGTGACCTTGTCCGCTTCCAGCCCCATTTTCACCGCGCGAGTTTTCTCGGTGGCGATGGTGGCCACGCGGTCCACGCCGGCGAACAGCGATTTGGGATCGACGCGCAGCAGCTTGTCGTTGCCGGTGGGGATCACCCGGCTGTAATCAGGGAAGGTGCCGTCGATCAGCTTGCTGGTCAGCACCACCCCGCCTTCACCGCCCAGCGCAAAGCGGATCTTGGACGGGCTGAGATCGATCTGGACATTGCCTTCGGAGGCTTCCTCCAGCAGCTTGCGCAGTTCGGCCACCGCCTTGCGCGGCACGATCACGTCGGGCATTCCTTCGGCCCCGGCGGGGCGTGGCAGGGTGTAGCGGGCCAGCCGGTGGCCATCGGTGGCCGCCGCCTTCAGCACGCCGCCGTCCTCGTCCGAAACGTGCAGGAAAATGCCGTTGAGATAGTAGCGCGTTTCCTCGGTGCTGATGGCAAAGCGGGTGCGGTCGATCAGTTCGGCCAGCACCTTGGCGGCGATTTCGAAGCTGGTGGGCAGATCGCCTTCGACGATCACCGGGAAATCATCGCGCGGCAGCGTGGGCAGCTTGAACTTGCTGCGCCCGGCCTTGATTTCCATGCGGTTGTCGGCGGTCTCCAGGCTCACCTCGCTGCCATCGGGCAGCTTGCGGGCGATATCGAACAGCAAATGCGCGGAAACGGTGATCGCGCCGGGGGTGTCGACCCGGTTGGCGCGCAGATTATCCACTACCTGCAGATCGAGATCGGTGGCCATGATCCGCACATGCCCGCCATCCTCGGCCTCGATCAGCACGTTGGAAAGGATGGGAATGGTGTTGCGCCGTTCCACCACGCTTTGCACGTGGGACAGGCTGCGAAGCAGCTCTGCGCGTTCGATGGTGACTTTCATGGCCAATCATTCCCCATTGTGCGCTGGTGTGACCGGGAAGGCCCGGAGTCGCCTGCCAGCGCCGGTATAGATGCTGCCCTACCCTTAGCGAAGGCGCGAATACGGGCAAGGATTTGCAGGGAGCAAGCGGGATTCGCTGGGGAAAAGTGGATGTTTTCTTCGTGCAGCCGCCTCCGCGGCTGGGTCCTCGGTGCTGTTCCCTTCGCTTTGCTACGGGGCACCTGCGGGCGGCCGTTCGACCTTGCGGGCCTTCGGCCCGATAAAGTGCCCCAAAACGGTCGCGCCAGCGACCGCAAGCGCGAATGCGCGCCCGCAGCGAGTCCCGCGCAGCTGGACGGAAGCGAGGAAAGCCAAGGGGGCGGACGCCCCCGCCGGCGCCTGAGGTTAAGAAAACATCGCCATGCCGCCATTCACGTGCAGCGTCTGCCCGGTGACATAGCCCGCCTCGCGCGAGGCGAGATACGCCACCGCCGCGCCGACATCTTCTCCCTCACCCATCTTCGCCATCGGGATGCGGGCATTGATCGCGCCCTTTTGCTTGTCATCCAGAGCCTCGGTCATCGCCGAGCGGATGAAGCCGGGAGCGACGCAGTTGACGGTGATGTTGCGGCTGGCGACTTCCTGCGCCAGGCTCTTTGACATGCCGACCAACCCGGCCTTCGCCGCACAGTAATTCATCTGCCCCGGATTGCCCGTCGCCCCCACCACGCTGGTGATGCTGATGATGCGGCCGAACCGCGCCTTCATCATCGGCCGCACGCTGGCGCGCATCAGCCGGAAGGCAGCTTCGAGGTTGATGCGGATCACCTCGTCCCACTCCTCGTCCTTCATTCGCATGGCGAGATTGTCGCGGGTGATCCCGGCGTTGTTGATGAGGATATCGATCTTGCCGAGCGTATCGACAGCGGCGGGGACCAGTTCCTCGACCTGCTGGCGGTCGGAGAGGTTGCAGGTGATCTCGACATGCCCATCATGATCGTGGTGCGCAAATTCGCGGTTCAGTTCCTCGCGAAAGGACCGCAGCTTGCTGCCGTTGGACCCCGAAAGCGCCAGCCGCGCCCCCTGCGCCGCGAGCGCACGGGCGATGGCAGACCCAATCCCCCCGCTGGCGCCGGTGACGAGAGCATTC
>JBGSLI010000326.1:0-2258 GCA_041740775.1 Alteraurantiacibacter sp.
GCCCATGAATGCGCACCACTTCCTCGACCAGATCGGCGGCGCCTTCGATATCGTGGCGGCGCAGCGGGCAGGTGACGGTCCAGTCACCCGCGACGGTGAAATCGAGCGCTTCAAGAATGCGCCGCTGCTCGGCTTCGGGCACGTCCACCCCGCCCAGCCTTGCGGTCAGCGCCGGATCGAAGGCGATTACCTTCGGTTCCAGCGGCGGCGAACCCGCGCGGATGATCTCGCTCGCTTCTCCGCCGCAGAACCGCTGGATCAGGCTGGTGAGGCTTTCCAGCCCCCCCTCCAGCCAGGCCGGATCGACCCCGCGTTCAAACCTTGTGCGGGCATCGCTGGCAAGGCCCAGCCTGCGCCCCGTCACCCCGATCCGCTCCGGATCGAAATAGGCGATTTCGAGCAGCACGTCGGTGGTTTCAGGCTGCACGCCTGAATGCTGCCCGCCCATGATCCCGGCGATATCGTGCACGCCTGCATCATCGGCGATTACCGTCATGCTGCTATCGAGCGTGTAGGTCTTTTCGTTGAGCGCCAGCACCTGCTCACCGTCAGCCGCCCGCCGCGCCACCACCGCGCCGGTGAGCTTGGCCAGATCATAGACATGCGCCGGGCGGCCGAAGGCCAGCATCAGATAGTTGGTAATGTCCACCAGCGCCGAAATCGGGCGCTGGCCCGCCGCCTTCAGCCGCCGCTGCATCCAGTCGGGGCTGGCACCATTGGTGACCCCGCGAATGACGCGGCCGTAAAATGCCGGGCAGCCTTGCGGATCATCGGTGCGGATTTCCACCGGGCAGGCAAATGTCGCTGCAATCTCATGTTCGCGCAGCGGCTTGAGCGTACCAATTCCCGCCGCCGCCAGATCGCGGGCGATGCCGTAAACGCCCATGCAATCGGGCCTGTTGGGTGTAATTGCCACATCCAGCACCGGCGATGCGCCGTGATAGGTGGCAAAGCTGGTGCCCACCGGGGCATCGGCGGGCAGTTCGATGATCCCGTCATGCTCTTCGCCCAGTTCCAGCTCGCGCACCGAACACATCATGCCGTTCGATTCGATCCCGCGGATGGCGCTTTTCTTCAGCACCATGCCATTGGCCGGAACCACCGCGCCTGCAAGGCCCAGCACACCCTTCATCCCGGCGCGGGCATTGGGCGCGCCGCACACCACCTGCAAGGGCTCGCCATCTCCGGTCGAGACGGCGAGCACCTGCAATTTGTCGGCATCGGGATGCGGCGCGGCGCTGAGCACTTCGGCCACGCGGAAGCCTGAAAGCCTCTCCGCCGGGTCTTCGATCCCCTCCACCTCGATGCCGATGGCGTTGAGCGTTCTGGCGATTTCCTCAAGCGTCGCTTCGGTTTCGAGGAAATATGTGAGCCATTCGAGCGAGAACTTCATGGCCGTGCCCCCACGCCTGCAGAAAGCGTCGGCTGGTCGAGACCGGAAAAGCCGTAATGCGAAAGCCAGCGCGCATCGCCATCGAAGAAGGCGCGCAGATCATCCATCCCGTATTTGAGCATGGCGAGGCGATCGACCCCCAATCCCCAGGCAAAGCCCTGCCAGCGATCAGGATCGAGGCCGGCCATTGCGATCACCCTCCGGTTGACCATGCCGCTGCCCAGCAATTCCATCCAGCCGTGGCCGGGCGCATCACCGCTGCCGCCCAGCACGCGCCTTCCGTTTACGATTGCAAAGCCGACATCGACTTCCACCGATGGTTCGGTGAAGGGGAAATAGCTGGGGCGCAGCCGCAGCACGATATCATCGGTTTCGAAAAAGGCCTTGAGGAAGGTCTCCAGCGTCCATTTGAGATGGCCCAGGTGGATATCCCGGTCGATCACCAGCCCTTCGATCTGGTGGAACATCGGCGTGTGCGTTGCGTCGCTGTCGCTGCGATAGACGCGGCCGGGTGCGATGATCCGCAAGGGCGCGCCCTCAGCCATCATGCTGCGGATCTGCACCGGCGAAGTGTGCGTCCTGAGCAGCATCCGGCCCCCGTCAGGTGCCGCATCGGGGAAATAGAAGGTATCGTGCATCGCCCGCGCCGGGTGGCTTTCGGGCATGTTGAGAGCGGTGAAATTGTGCCAGTCGTCCTCGATCTCCGGCCCGGTGGCGACCGCAAAGCCCATGTCGGCGAAGATTTCCGCCAGCTCGTCCATCACCTGGCTGACGGGATGCACGCTGCCGCGCGGGGTTTGTGGTGCGGGCAGGGTGAGGTCGAGTGTTTCGCGGGCGAGGCGCGCTTCGCGTTCGGCGGCCTCCA
>JBGSLI010000327.1:0-3178 GCA_041740775.1 Alteraurantiacibacter sp.
TGATGTTGGCGATGGCGCCGACATCGGGCGTATCGGCAAATTGCGCGGCTTCGGGCGTTGCGCCCTCATCGCTTGCCGCCTGCTGGCACGCGGCCAAGCCTCCGCTTGCCAAAGCCAATGCCGTCACGGCCAGCAGTTTGCGCATGGTTCTTCCCCTTCCCTCTTTTGCCGCAGATTGCGCCGGGGATCGCCCGCTGGCAAGCCTTGAGCGCGGGCGCGCAGGCCCTATCTAGGCACCATGCCGGTCAACCTCACCAAGATCGCCTTTGGCGCGAAGAGTTACGCCGATATCGAGGAATGGTATGCCAACCGCAGCCATTTCGGCGTCAACACCCGCTATCGCCCTACCCGCTGGGAAGAAACGATCGGCGGATCGCTGTTCTGGATTCACCAACACAATATCGTCGCCCGGTCGCAAATCCTCTCTTACGAGCAGCAGGACAATGGCCGCTGGTGGATCATGATCGAACCCCGGCTGATCCCGGTCATGCCCCGCCCCAAGCGCGCGCATCAGGGCTGGCGTTATCTGAAAGGGACGCCGCCGCGCGATCTGGCCGAGGGCGAGGATATCGGCGATCTCATCCCCGGCAAGCTGGCCGGAAAGCTCACCCGGCTGGGGCTGATCTGATTTGCTGCTTTGCCGATTGCCGTGTTAGCCTGAAGCAAGCATCTGGGGGGGATCATGGGAATCGAAGGATTCAGCGGCACGCTGATTGCGCGCGGAGACGGCAATTTCGACGCGGCGCGCGCGGGCTGGAATGCCATGATCGATCGCCGCCCGGCACTGATCGCGCAATGCCATTCTGCCGAAGACGTGGCCGCTGCGGTCAAACATGCGTCAGCAAATGGCATGACAGCGGTGGCGCGTGGAGGTGGGCATTCGGTATCCGGTGCCTCGCTTCCGCAAGACGGGTTGATGGTGGATCTTGCGGCAATGAATGCGGTGACGGTCGATCCGGCAAGCAGGCAGGCGCAAGTAGGCGGCGGCGCGCTGCTGGGTGATCTTGACGCGGCAACGCAGGCGCACGGCCTTGCGGTTACCGCCGGGGTCGAACCGGGCACCGGCGCAGGCGGGCTGACGCTGGGCGGCGGTATCGGCTTTCTGGCCCGCAAGCTGGGGCTTACCATTGATAGTCTGACGGGTGCGCAAATGGTGCTGGCCGATGGCCGCATCGTTGAAACCAGCGCCGGGCAAATGCCAGACCTGTTCTGGGCAATCCGCGGCGGCGGAGGACAATTCGGCATTGTTACCCGCTTCGACTTCGCGCTGCACGAGATCGGGCCCGATGTCCTCGTCAGCCAGGCGTGGTATCCGCTCGACAAGGCGCATGAGGTGATGCGCTTTCTGCGCCGCCATATGCGCGATGCAAGCGATGACCTTGGCCTTGTCCCCGCCATTCTGAAGGTGCCGTCGGTCGAACCTTTCCCTGCCCGCTGGCACGGCGAGCATGCCATTGCGCTGGTTGGCTGCCACACTGGCGATGATGCGCAAGCCCGCGCCGAACTGCAACCGACGCAGGAACTGGGGGACATGATCTTCGGCTTTGTCGAAGTGCAGCCCTATGTCGCCTTCCAGCGGACCTTCGCCGATGCCAGCCCGAAAGGCGGGCGGTATTACTGGAAATCGATCTTCGTCGATGATCTGTCCGATGCGCTGGTCGATGTCATGGTCGAAGGCGCGCGCGCGATTCCTGGCGAATATACCCAGATCTTCATGGAGGCGCTGGGCGGCGCGGTCGGCCGGGTGGGGGTGAGCGATACCGCGTTTTCGAACCGCAGCGCGCGCTGGAATCTCGGCATATCAACTGGCTGGATCGATCCGGCGATAGACGGGGAAGCGGTGGCGGCAACCCGCTCTATTGCCGAAAAGCTGAGCGGTTTTTCGGATGGAACGGTTTATCTCAACTATCTCGACAGAGACGAATTGGGCCGTGTGGAAAAGGGTTTTGGCCCCAATTACGAAAGGTTGCTGGCGATCAAGGCAAAATATGATCCTGGCAATGTGTTCGGCGGACCATTGGGCGGCGTATTGTAGATCAGGTGGCGTAAATCAGGTGGCGTAAATCAGGCTGCTGCCTCCATCTGCGCGATCTGCACCAGCGCGCGGGCGAATTGTTCCGGCTGCTGCGCGCCCTGCAACACATATTTGCCCGCCACCACGAAAGTTGGCACGGCGGAAAGCCCGCTGTCGCGCCCGCGTTTCTCTTCAAACCGCACTGCGGCAGACAGCGTTTCGTCGGCCAGCGCCTCCAGCGCGCCCTCGGCCCACAGTCCGGGCACCGATCCGGCGATTTCGGCCAGCACCGCGGGATCGGAAATATTGCGGCGGTGGCGGAAATAGGCATCGAACAACGCCAGCTTGAGCGCGGTCTGCACTTCGGGGCCTTTCCACGCCAGCGCCCAGCGCAGCAGAAGGTGCGCGGCAAAGGTGTTCCACATCATCGCAGGCGGCGCTTCGCCCTCGCCCGTCCATGCCAGCGAGCATCCCGCCGCCTCGCCTGCGGCTTCGATATCGGCACGCATCGCCTCCACCTGTTCGGGAGTGCGCGAATAGACTGCGCCCAGATGTTCGGCCTGCAACCGGCCTTCGGGCGGCATGTCGGGTGCCAGTTCAAACGGCATCCAGCGCACAGTTACCGCGATCTCTCCTGCCAGCCTTTCCAGCGCATTGGCAAACTGGGCATAGCCGATCGCGCACCACGGGCAGACCACATCGGACCAGATATCGACATCGAGCCTGTTCATGCCGTCTCCTCCAGCCACCACGCCAGCAGCGTATGCGCAATCGCTTCGGCGGGCGGAGGGACGAAGCTTTGCGCATCGCGCCCGCTGGCCAGCGCCTCTGCAACTTCATCGCGGGTGAACCAGCGCGCATCTTCCAGTTCGGTGGTGTCGATCACCAGATCGCGCCTGTCGGCCAGCGCGTGGCAGCCGATCATCAATTGCGAGGGGAACGGCCACGGCTGGCTGGCGACATAGCTGACATCGCGCACGGTCACGCCCGCTTCCTCCAGCACTTCGCGCGCCACCGCCTCTTCCACGCTTTCGCCTGGCTCGACAAAGCCCGCCAGCGCCGAATAGCTGCGCGGGGGAAAGCGGGTGTTGCGGCCCAGCAGCAGCGTGCGCCCGTTCTCGCCTGCATGTTCCACCAGCATGATCGCCACCGGATCGGTGCGCG
>JBGSLI010000328.1:0-4405 GCA_041740775.1 Alteraurantiacibacter sp.
CGTTCGGCTTGCGCGGGGGCAAGCTGCGGCGGTTCATCCACCGCGGGATCGCCATCGATCGGGCCAAGCAGCGCGCGCCAGCGGGCAAAGCCGACATACCGCACCAGCAAGCGCGCAAACGCCAGCCTTGGCCAGATTTCCAGCCATAGCAGGCAATTGGCAAGGGCGGCGGGCATTCTCATCGTGGCGGGCCGCATACCAGAGCTTGGGCGGGCGCAACAGGGCCGCGTTGGCAGGCGCTCCCCCTCAGTCCTCCCACCAATAGGGTGCGCGCTGCGCATCGCCGGTGGTCACCTCGTCCAGCGTTACCGCATCATAGGCACGGCCGCCCAGCACCACCGTTTCCACCCGTTCCGTATTGCGGATATCGTCGAGCGGATTGTCCGCCAAAATCACCATATCGGCGAGTTTCCCCGGCTCCAGAGAACCGATCTCGCTCGCCATGCCCAGCGAACGCGCGGGCGCGATGGTGGCTGCCTGCAACGCCTGCAACGCACTCATCCCGCCGCGCACGAAGGACCAGATTTCCCAATGCGCGGCGATCCCCGCCTGCTGGCCATGCGCGCCGATGGAAACGTCCACCCCGCGTTCGGCCACTTTTGCCGCCTCGCGCGCCACATCGTCATCGATGAAGTCGCCTTCGGGGGCGGTGGTGCGCCTTGCGGTGGCAGCGCGCAGGATGGCGGGCGGCGTGTGCGCCTGCAACAGCGGCTGATCGAACACATCGGTCGCCTGCCGCCAATAGGGATCGCCCGCCAGCCCGCCATATCCCACCACCAGCGTGGGGGTGTAATTGGTGTTTGCGCCGCCCATGAATTGCAGCACGTCCTCATACAGATATTCCACCGGAATATTGTGTTCGAGCGTGGAATTGCCGTCCGCCACCAGATTGATGTCCATGCCGAACAGCGATCCGCCCTCGGCCACCACCAGCATGTTTTCCTGCCGCGCAGCTTCCACCACCATTTGCCGCTGGTCGCGGCGCGGCTGGTTGTAGTTCTTCACGCTCGGCGCGCCTTCTGCCCGCAACCGGCGGACATGATCGAGCGCATCCTCGATGCTGTCGATCTGGGCATAGGCGTAAGGGTTGCGCGCGCCATAGATGATGCGCCCGGTGGAAAACATCCGCGGCGCCAGGATCATGCCCGTGCGCTGCATGTCCTCGGCCACGAAGAAGGCCGAATCGCTCGACGGATCGTGGATGGTGGTGGTGCCCAGCGCCAAGGCCTGCGTCAGGTTCCAGTTGACCTGCGGCACCACCCCGTCGGCATCCACCGAACCATGCGCATGGGCATCCACGATGCCGGGAATGATCGTGCGGCCGCTGGCATCGATGGTGAGGGTTCCGGGGGGGATATTGACCGATCCCGCCGGGCCAACCGCGGTAATGATGTCTCCCGCGATCAGGATGGTGCCGTTCTCGATCACCCCGCCATCATCGCCCGCCATGGTGATGATGCGCGCGCCGGTGATCGCCAGCGCACCATTGTGGCGCGCGGCGGGCACGGTGCGCAGCAGCGAAACGCCGGTTTCGGGCTGAGTATAGGCTTCGCGCTCCTCACCCTCTGCCAGCGGTGCAGAGGCGAACAGTTCTTCCGTCTGCGCGGTAAACAATGTGGGGCCGAGCGACCAGTGCAGCCGTTCCCCCCCGCTTGCCCAATGGACGAAATCCGCGCCCGAATCGGACACCTCGACCACCGGCAGCGCGCCCGCCGATCCCGATACGCTCACCGCCTGCCCGCCGGGCATCAGCGGCATGGCATAGGCATCGTAATTCTCGGTGAAGGCGAAATAACGCCCGGTGGGGGAAACATGATAGCTCGTCACCATTTCGCCACTGGCGTGGGTGCGCGCGGCCTCTCCGTTGAGATCGGTCGAAACCAGCACCTGCGCCCCGCCTTCGGAACCGGTCATGAAGATCCGGTCATTCGCCACGCCGAAATGCGGGCGGGAATGATCGCGGCTCACCAGCACCGGCTCGCCGCCGCCCGCCGCCACGCGATAGACGCCGGGATTGGCGCTGTATTCGGGCGCGGTGAGATATCCGCCCTCGCCCTTCTCGAACACGATCAGGCTGCCATCGGGCGAGAAATGCGGGCGCGCGTAATGCCCCGGCTGGCGGGTAACGGCGCGGGCATTGCGCCCGTTTGCGCCAATGGTGCGGATTTCGCCCAGCCCGGCATCGGTCCATCGGACGAAGACGATCTGTGCCCCATCGCGCGACCAGCTGGGATAAAGCTCGCGCGCATCCTCGCTATCGGCAGTCAGCCGCCGCATCGCCCCGCCGCCTGCGGGCATGATGTAGAGCCGGCCGAGGCTTTCGAACACCACGCTGGCGCCATCGGGCGAGACCTCGGCAAAGCGCGGCATCGTCACCTGCACATCATCCACCGCCACGGGAATCTGCGGATGCGGCGCGGGCAGCACGCCGCGCGTATCGCTGATGGCAAAGGGGATTTCGGCCAGATTGGTGCCATCCGCATCGATCCGGCGAATCTTGCCGCCCGCCCAGAACACGATCGACCGGCTGTCGGGCGTCCAGTCCATATTGGGATAGACCCCGGTGACCGCCCAGGTTTCCTGCACATCGCGGTCCAGATCATCGTAGATGCGCCGTTCCACACCGCTGGCGATATCGCGGACGTAAAGCCCCGATTGCAGGTTTTCGCGGCGGACGAAGGCGATCATGCGGCCATCGGGCGAAGGCGTGGGCCGCACCGCGCCGCCCAGGCCCGAAACCGCCGTGGTCACTTCGCCGGTCTGAATGTCGTAGCGTTCGATATTGAACAGGTCCTGATTGGAATCCTGCGCATAGATGAAGGTGGCGCCCGGCGTGATATTGCGGGTGTAATAGATGGCGCCGCCATCGGGCGCGAAGATCGGCTCGCCCAATTCCTTCTGGTGCTGTTCACTGGGCCGTTCCACCAGCTGCACGCCATTGCCGCCCGAAATATGATACAGCCAGACCTCCCCGGTGCCGAGGCTGCGCCCGGTGGTGAAATGCTTCTTGGCGGCGATATATTGCCCGTCGGGCGACCATGTCGGCTGATTGAGCAGGCGGAAATCCTCGTCGGTCAGCTGGCGCATGTCGCTGCCATCGGTATTCATCAGCCAGATATTGTCCCCGCCGCCCCTGTCAGACGTAAAGGCGATGCGGCTGCCATCTGGCGAAAAGCGCGGGTGAACCTCCCACGCCAGCCCTTGCGCAATGCGGGTGGGGCTGCCGCCGGTGATCGGCATGGTGTAGATATCGCCGAGCAGGGCAAAGGCGATGCTGCGCCCGTCGGGCGATACGTCCACATCCATCCAAGTGCCTTCGTCAACGCTGATCGGCACCTGCGTGATCGGCACGCCGGGAGGAGAATTGACATCCCATTCATCCGGCTCCTCTGCGGCGACCTCGGCGGGTTCATCCTGCGCCCAGGCCGGAAGAGCAATCGCGGTGGCAAAAAGGCTGGTGGCGGCGAAGAGCGAGAATTTGCAGGACATCGGCAACCCGTTTCAATTGAAAGGAACACCCTTCTTGCGCATCGCGCGGAGCGGCGCAATGGCGGCTTCAGTGCATCCTGTTGGCGGCCAGCGCCTCAAGCACACGCGCCAATGCCTGCCGCGCGGGTTCATGCTCGTTCAACAGCGCATAGCTGCCTGAAAGCCACAGCGCGCAATGGCCGTGGACGGTGGCGATCAGCGAGCGGACGAGCGGGCGCAATTGCGCGTCATCGATATCTGCGCCAAACCATGCGCGCACTTCACGGTCGACGATCCCGGTCAGCGCCTCGCGCGCGGCCCCATCCTGCGCCGGAATGTCTATCGCGCGGTCGATGCGGTGATCGTAGATCGCCATCCACAGATTGCGGTTGGCTTCGGCAAAGGCGAAATAGGCCATCACCAGCGCCTCCAGCCGCGCGGTATCTACCGCTGCCACGCCCTCCAGAGCGGTTTCCAGCGCCTGTGCCCAATGGCCGAAGGTGCGGCTGTTGATGGCGATCAGAAATCCGTCGAGCGAGCCGAAGACATTGTAGATCGTGCCCACCGAATATCCCGCGCGCCGCGCCGCCTCGCGCGCGGAAAACTGCGCAAAGCCGCGCTCTGCCAGCAGCGCGTGCCCCTCGCTCACCAGCAATTCGCGCAATTCCTTTGCGCTATGATCGGATCGCCTGCCCATGAGGATGGGGGATAACGGATAAATCGAGCACTGTCTAATTTTTAATTGAACATCGTTCATTTGTTTGCCATGCTAAGCCGCGAATCGGTTGGAGATCGTCTTGTGATCAGTTCCTTCACCATTGCCGGATGGGGCGCCTATCGCCCGCGGCGCAGGGTGCCTTCCTCCGCGCTCGATGCGGCGCATGGCCTTGATGCCGGGTGGACGCAGGCGCAGTTCGGTATCGCCGCGCGGCACGTG
>JBGSLI010000329.1:0-1636 GCA_041740775.1 Alteraurantiacibacter sp.
GGCGCTGCTGGCGTGGTGACGGGGGAGGATTTCACCTTCGGCAAGGCGCGCGGCGGCAATGTGGCCCTGCTGCGCGATGCGGGCGCGGATTGCGGCATCGTCACGCGGCAGGTCGGCCCGGTAGAGGATGATGGGCAGGTAATCTCCTCCAGCCGTATCCGCGATGCGTTGAAGGCGGGCGAATGCGATGTGGCCGCACGCCTGCTCACCCGCCCTTTCACCGTGCGTGGGCCAGTGATCCACGGCGACAAGCGCGGGCGCGATCTGGGCTATCCCACCGCCAATATCGACATGGGCAGCTATTTGCGCCCGCGCTTCGGCATCTATGCGGTGAGCGCGCGCGTGGTGGCGAGCGGGCAGGTGCTGCACGGCGCGGCCAATCTTGGCGTGCGCCCCAGCTTCGATCCGCCGCGCGAAGTGCTCGAACCCTATTTCTTCGATTTTTCGGGCGATCTTTACGGGCAGGAACTGGACATCGCCTTCCGCCACTTCCTGCGCCCGGAAGCGAAGTTCGCCAGCCTG
This sequence comes from Alteraurantiacibacter sp., assembly GCA_041740775.1. GTDB lineage: Bacteria > Pseudomonadota > Alphaproteobacteria > Sphingomonadales > Sphingomonadaceae > Alteraurantiacibacter. Next base: position 523 of record JBGSLI010000329.1, read on the forward strand.
GAGGGGCTGAAGGCGCAGATGGAACGGGATTGCGAGGAAGCGCGCAACCTCCTAGGTGCCGCATCCTGATGAGCGACGACAACGCCAAGCGCGATTACCGAGACACCGTCTTCCTGCCGAAGACCGATTTCCCCATGAAGGCCGGGCTGCCGCAAAAGGAGCCGGGCATTCTGGCGCGCTGGGAGGACGAGGGGCTGTATCACACGCTGCGCGAGGCGCGGAAGGGGCGCGAGAAGTTCATCCTCCACGATGGCCCGCCCTATGCCAATGGCGATATCCATATCGGCCACGCGCTGAACAAAGTGCTGAAGGATGCGATTGTCCGCACGCAGAGCCTGGCGGGCAAGGATGCGCCCTATGTGCCCGGTTGGGATTGCCACGGGTTGCCGATCGAGTGGAAGGTGGAAGAGCAATATCGCAAGAAGAAGCTGAACAAGGACGAGGTGCCCCCGCGCGAATTCCGCGCCGAATGCCGCGATTATGCGCAGAAGTGGGTGGATGTGCAGCGCGAACAGTTCAAGCGGCTGGGCGTGCTGGGGCAATGGGACGATCCCTATCTGACCATGGCGCCCGAGGCCGAGGCGGGGATCGTTGCCGAATTGCTCAAGTTTGCGACAAGCGGCCAGCTTTATCGCGGCGCCAAGCCGGTGATGTGGTCGCCCGTGGAGAAGACGGCGCTGGCCGAAGCCGAGATCGAATATGAGGACATCACCTCGACGCAGGTGGATGTGGCGTTCGAGATCGTGGAATCGCCGATTGCAGAACTGGTCGGCGCTTTTGCGGTGATCTGGACGACCACGCCGTGGACGATCCCGGTGAGCCAGGCTTTGGCTTATGGGCCGGAGGTCTCATACACTGTCCTGCACAGCGATAGTGGAAGGTATATAGTGGCTGCCGCATTGGCAGAATCTTTCATCGCAAGAACCGGAATTCATGTCACAATGTCCTCGCCGCTAACGGCTGTAGATATTGGCGAGAATGTCGGAGTTTTTGGCGGCGAAAAGAAATCCTTCTATACATCGAAGGGATTGGCATTAGCCGGAACACTCTGCCGTCACCCGATGGCAGGCCGCCTTTCTCCCCTCCCCACGGGGGAGGGGCCGGGGGTGGGGGG
>JBGSLI010000330.1:0-1748 GCA_041740775.1 Alteraurantiacibacter sp.
CGCGTGACCCGCGGCAAGAACACCTCGGTCGAATCGGTCGATCGCGGCGCCGGTGCGCTGCTCGATCGCCAGGCCGATGCCATGGGAACCGCCGCGCGCGTGGCTCCTGTCGGCATGTCGACCCTGCGGTGATCGTCATGAACAAGCACACCACTCAACCCCTTCGCACTTCCACCGGAATTGCTCCGAAAGGCAAGACTATGAGCAGCCGTCTTATGAAGACCGTTCTGAGTGCCGCCTGCGCGCTCGCGCCGCTGGCCATGCTGCCGGCCGCCCAGGCCCAGGCCCAGTCCATCAGCCCGGCACAGGATCTCGTCCTGTCGATCGGTCTCGGCGAACTGGTCAACGTGCCGGGCAACATGGCCGATATCTTCGTGGCCAATGATACGATCGCCGATGTGCAGGTGAAGAGCCAGCGCCAGCTGTATATCTTTGGCCTGTCCGGCGGGGAAACCACGGTCTACGCCAGCAATGCTGCGGGCGATATCATCTGGTCGGCCAATGTCCGGGTGGGCTCCAACCTCGACAGCATCGATCAGATGCTGGGCCTGGCCATGCCCGAAGCCAGCATCCAGGTAGCGACGATGGGCACCAATACCGTGCTGCTTACCGGCACCGTGGCGGCACCCGAAGACGCATCCGAAGCCGAACGGCTGGTACAGGCCTTCGTGGGCGATGCCACCAATGTCATCTCCCGGCTGCGCATGGCCACGCCGCTGCAGGTCAATCTGCGCGTGCGCTTTGCCGAAGTCAGCCGCTCGCTGGTGCGCAACCTTGGCACCAACCTTACCACCATCGATACCACCGGCGGGTTCAAGTTCGGCATCAATCAGGGCCGCGCACCCACGGTGTTTGCGCCCGGCCGCGGTGTCGGCTTCGGCGATCTGACGGTTCCGGCGGTGGATCCCAACACCGGCGAGATCGTCCAGGTTCCAGGCACGTCGCTTGCGGGCATTTCGCCCGGCACCACGATTGCGGGGCTGGGCGAATTCCTCGGCCTCGATATCGCTGGCGCGCTCGATCTGGGCGAACGGCGCGGTCTGGTGACCACGCTGGCGCAACCCAATCTCACCGCGCTTTCGGGCGAAACCGCCGAATTCCTTGCAGGCGGCGAATTTCCCATCCCGCTCAGCCAGGGTCTGGGCACCACCACGGTGGAATACCGCGAATTCGGTGTCAGCCTGGCCTATACCCCGATCGTGCTCGCCAATGGGCGCATTTCAATCCGCGTGCGGCCCGAAGTGTCCGAACTGTCCAGCCAGGGGGCGGTGACGCTCAACGGCTTCCAGATCCCGGCGCTGACCATTCGCCGCGCGGAAACCACGATCGAACTGGGTTCGGGCGAAAGCTTCATGATCGCCGGCCTGCTGCAGAACAGTGCGCAGCAAACGATCGAGCAGGCGCCGGGCATCGGCGACATCCCGATCCTGGGCAATCTGTTCCGTTCGACGACCTATCAGCGCGGCGAAACCGAGCTGGTGATCGTGGTGACGCCGTTCCTGGTGCGCCCGGTCAACGATCGCGACATCCGCCTGCCGACAGATGGCTACAACGTGCCCGGCGCGGCTGAACAATTCCTGCTGGGCCGCGAAACCGCGGGCGAAACCGGCGGAACCCGGCCGATGCCGCGCGCTGCCGAACCGTCCCCAACCGGACCGGATCTCAGCCTGATCGACCAGGACCCCGCTGCTCTGGCGGATGGCCGGGCCCCAGCAGGAACCGCCCCGCAGACCGCAATCGCCGCGGTG
>JBGSLI010000331.1:0-2582 GCA_041740775.1 Alteraurantiacibacter sp.
CGGCAGCGCCAGCGCGTTTCCGGCCGGCAGGCGACCGGCGACAAAGCCGACCAGCCCCAGCACCACCAGTCCGCCGGCATAGGCCAGCGTGGCGGTGGGGCTATCGGTAGCAAACTGCACCAGCGCAACGCTGGCGAGCACCGCCGCTGCCACGGCCAAACCGTCCACCAGTCGCCGCGATTCCTGCAGATTGGCCAGATTCATTCGGCGGGCTGTAACAGCTTTCTGCGCGCGGGTCTGCGCATCCAGCGCCGTGCCACCATGAACCTCCACAGGAAACTGGAAAGCAGATAGCCGAGCGCCGATGTCACCACCGACAGCACGATAAAGCCGAAGGCGGTAACGCCCGCGGTTTGCAGCCACCAGCCGAAATCCACCCACGGGCCCTGTTCCAGTGCCGCCTTGGCATTGCCGAAAGTATGCGGATCAACCTTGAGCGTGAAGCGCCCGACCTTGTTGGCAACCACCAGCCAGAACGGCACGGTGAAGGGATTGGTAACGAAGGTGATCAACGCCGCCACCGGCACATTGGCGCGGGCGGGCAGGGCGAGGAAGGCAGCAAGGAAGATCTGCCCTAGCGGAATTATGAATCCGGCGAACAGGCCAAGCGCCACCCCGCGCGGAACCGAACGGCGGGTGAAGCGCCACAATTCGGACCGGCCGAAACGATGGGCGATGGGCGCAAGATAGCGATTGCGCTCCATCTCCGAACGCTCGGGCATCTTCGGCAGGTGTGCCGAAAGCCATCTGATCGCCTTGCCAATCATGCTTTGCCCGCGCGCATTACACCTTTCATCGCCTTATCCAAGATGGTGATAGACGAATGGTTAACAACCGCCGCTTAACGGCGCGCGTATATCGCCGGCAGAAGACGAAAAATCCTGTCTCAGCCCTTTTCCCGCATGAGCCGGGCCTTGTCGCGCGCCCAGTCGCGGTCCTTGATCGTGGCGCGTTTGTCATGCGCCTGCTTGCCCTTGGCCAGCGCCAGTTCGACCTTGGCCCGCCCCTTGCCGTTGAAATAGACGCTCAATGGCACCAGCGTCATTCCCTTGCGCTCCACCGCGCCCATCATCCGGTCGATCTCGCGCGTATTCAGTAGCAGCTTGCGCGGCCGCTTGGGTTCGTGGTTCTGGCGGTTGCCGTGGCTGTATTCGGGAATGTTGGCGTTGACCAGCCACACCTGCCCGTCGCGCACTTCGGCATAGCTTTCGGCGATCGAGCCTTCGCCGCCGCGCAGCGCCTTTACCTCGGTGCCCTGCAACGCCAGACCGGCCTCGAAAGTGTCCTCGATATAATAATCGAACCGCGCCTTGCGGTTTTCGGCGACGATTTTCTGCTTGTCGAAGGTGGGCGGTTTGGGGCGGGCCATAAGGAGGCGCGATGTAGGGGCGAATGTCGGCAAATGCAAAGGCAAGCCGCCAGCCGGAAGCTCCAGCCGTGCCTTGTGGTGCCAGCCGCTGTAACCTTTGCCACCCGCACCGCGAACCTTCAATCAGGCAATGACCGATTGCAAGGCAGGAGGCCATCATGCGCGCCATTCATCTTTTTGCCCCGCTGCTTGCGGTAGCCACGGTGCTGGGACTGCTGGCCCTGCCCGAGACATCGCAGGGGCAGTCGACGCGCAGCCTGCGGGCGGAATTTCCACTGCTCGACACCTCGAACCGCACGGTTGATCTGGGTGAAATCCGGTCGGGCGGAGTGCCGCGCGATGCCATTCCTGCGATCATGGAGCCGCAATTTCTCCCCGCCAGCGAAGTTGACGGGCTGGGCGAGGATGAGCCGGTGATCTTCCTTGTCGGCGAATGCGGCGCATTCGCCTTCCCCTATCGCGTGCTGATCTGGCACGAAATCGTCAATCATCGGCAATGCGGCAAGCCGGTGGCGGTAACCTATTGCCCGCTGTGCAACACATCGATGGTGTTTGACCGGGATCTGGACGGGCAGGAGCTGAGTTTTGGCACCACCGGGCGGCTGCGCCATTCGGATCTGGTGATGTACGATCACCAGACCGAAACCTTCTGGCAGCAGTTCACCGGCGAGGCGATCGTCGGCCGTCATGCGGGCAAGGCGCTGGAAACAATCCCCGCGCGGATCGAATCCTGGAGCATCTTCCGCGCGGAATTTCCCGATGGAATGGTGCTGGTCCCGGCATCGGCGGGCCGTCCCTATGGCGGCAATCCCTATGCCGGATATGATACCGCGCCATCACCCTTCCTCTATGATGGCAGCATGCCCGATGGGGTGGAGCCGATGGCGCGCGTGGTCCGCGTGGGGGGCAAGGCGTGGACGCTGGAGCATGTGCGCGCAAACACCCCTGTCATCACCGCCGACGGATTGCGGATCGAATGGCGCGAAGGGCAGAACTCCGCGCTCGACAGCGCACGGATTTCCGCCGGACGCGATATCGGCAATGTGCGGGTAACGCGCAACGGCAGCGATGAAGCCTTCAGCGTCGATTTCGCCTTCGCCTTTCACGCTTTCTTCCCGGAAGGGGAGATCGTGAAATGAGATCGCTGGCGATCCAACTGGCCGCCGCGCTGATGGCCGTGGTGCTATTGGTGGGGGTGGCCCCGGCGCCTGCC
>JBGSLI010000332.1:0-2291 GCA_041740775.1 Alteraurantiacibacter sp.
GATATTGTCCTTCGCGCCGTAATCCACCGCCACCACATGCGGCCTGCCATCCCACGCCGCGCGCGCATACCCCTTGCCGAGCGCCCATGCGCCGCCGCCCCATTGCTCGCTCTTCTCGCGGCTCACCCGCAGCGCAAGGTCCATCCCTTCCAGCCCCGGCCATTGCTGCGCGCGGGCGAGCAGCGCGCCCACATCGAACTGGCCGTGCGGATCATGCGCGATCACCGCATTGGGTGCGCCGTTCAGGCGGATGCGGCGGGTGAGCGCGCGGGTATCCACGCCCGAAACGCCGATCTTGCCCATCGCCTTCATCCAGTCGGCAAATTCGCTGGTGGAGCGGAAACTGGACTGGCGGGTCACCTCTTCGCGCACGATGCAGCCCACCGCGCCGTCCGCGCGGCTTTCCACATCCTCCTCATTGGTGCCGACATTGCCGATATGGGGGAAGGTGAAAGTGACGATCTGGGCGGCGTAGCTGGGGTCGGTCAGCACTTCCTGATAGCCCGTCATCGCGGTGTTGAAGCAGATCTCGCCTACCGCCGCGCCGCTGGCGCCAAAGCCCTTGCCCCACACCAATGTGCCATCGGCAAATACCACGCAACCGGTCGCCCCTTTGGGTTGCGCAGGCGAAGAGGCGAGAAAGGCCATATTGGCTCCCGTTGGAACAGTTAAACCGGCAATGTGTGCTAAGTCCCAGCGGCTAGAGTGCGCGGGCGCGCCCGTCAAGCACAAGGCTTGGCTTTATTTCGCACAGGCCTAAACAGGGCGCATGCATCCACAGGACAGAGTGCGAGAGACCCCATGCTGAGGGACAATATCAAAGCCGAAACCATCACCGCGATGAAGGCGGGCGACAAGCCCCGCGTCGCCGCGCTGCGGCTGATCGCCGCCAAGATCAAGGACCGCGATATCGAGGAGCGGGTGAAATCCTCCTCAGGCGACGATGATGCGATGGTGATCGACGTGTTGCAGAAGATGGCCAAGCAGCGCCGCGAATCGATCCAGATGTTCGAGGATGGCGGCAGGCAGGAACTGGCCGATCAGGAAAAGGGCGAACTGGCAGTGATCGAGGAATTCCTGCCCCGCCAGATGGACGAGGCCGAAACCCGCGCCGCGATTGGGGCGATCAAGGCAGAACTTGGCGCCGCCAGCCTGAAGGACATGGGCCGGGTGATGGCCGAACTGAAGGCGCGCCACGCCACGCAACTGGACATGGGCCGGGCCAGCGGCTGGGTGAAGGAAGCGCTGGGCTGAGGTCAAGCCGGGCAGCCTTTGCCAACTGTCCACAATCGCTCCACCGAAAGCTGTCCGAACCATTCTCGACTCGCCGGGAAACAATGGAGCATAAGCGGCACCATGGCGCTTTCCCCGCAATGGCTGGATGAACTGAAAAGCCGGACCACGCTGTCCGCGCTCGTCATGCGCACCACCAAGCTGCAACGCGCCGGGCGCGAGTGGAAGGCGTGCTGCCCGTTCCACCATGAAAACACCCCCAGCTTCTACGTCAACGACCAGAAGGGCTTCTACCACTGCTTCGGATGCCAGGCGCACGGCAGCGCGATCGACTGGATGATCGAGCAGCGCGGGCTGGAATTCATGGATGCGGTGAAGGAACTGGCCGGTGAAGCCGGGCTGGAAATGCCCGCCCCCGATCCGCAGGCGGCGCAGCAGGCGGAAAAGCGCGCCAGCCTGCACGATGTGATGCAGGCGACGCAGGAATGGTTCGTCGCCCGGCTGCATTCGGATGAAGGCGCGGGTGCGCGCGATTATCTGGCCCGGCGGGGGATTTCGGCGCGGGTGATCGAACAGTTCGGCTTCGGCTTTGCCCCCGATGACAAGGCCGCACCGGGCAAGGCACTGGGCCGGTTTGGCGAATCGATGCTGATCGAGGCGGGGCTCCTGATCAGCGTGGAGGACAAGTTGCCCTATGCGCGGTTTCGCGGGCGGCTGATGCTGCCGATCCGCGATGCGCGCGGGCGGGTGATCGCGTTTGGCGGGCGGATACTGGAAGACAGGGATGGGACCGCCAAATACCTCAACAGCCCCGATACGCCCCTGTTCGACAAGGGCCGCACGCTCTACAACCTCGACCGCGCAGGACCGGCCAGTCGCAAGACGGATCGCGTGATCGCGGTCGAAGGCTATATGGACGTGGTGGCTCTGGCGCAGGCGGGGATCGAAGATGTGGTCGCGCCGATGGGCACCGCACTTACCGAACACCAGATCGAGCTGCTGTGGCGGCTGGCGGACAAGCCGGTGCTGTGTTTTGACGGCGATAGCGCGGGCAGGCG
>JBGSLI010000333.1:0-4259 GCA_041740775.1 Alteraurantiacibacter sp.
AGACGTGTGCACTACCGATCTCCCCCAGTTGCAGCGCACTGGCGGCTGCCGCGGGGGGCTGCGCGGGAACATTTCCGGCGGGAATGATAGGGCCGCAAGCGACCAGCAGGCCCAAAGCGATCAGCGGCAGGAGGCGGCGGGACAGGTTCACGCCGCTGTTGCTATCAAGCCGCGTCGGTCTCGTCGAGCAGCCAGGCAGGATCATTGCTGCCGGTATCGCGGCTGAAGGTCCAGATATCGCGGCTTTCGATCGCATCGTCGAGCGAACCGGCAACCACATTGCCATCCGCATCGCGGGTGACGCTGGCGATATCGGCCACGAACCGGATGGCGATGCGCGCGATCCGCTTGTCGAGCACGGCCGAATGGACGGTCGAATCCTCGATCCGGATCAGGCGGCTGTCAAGCGTCAGTCCCGCGCCCTCGCGTTCGTCGATCGCGGCTGCGAAGCTGCGATAAACGTCATCGTCGCACAATTGCGCCAGTTCTTCCCTGTCGCCGCGCCAGAACGCTTCGAGAATCACCTCATACGCGCCGCGTGCGCCTTCCATGAAACCCAGCAGTTCGAACCGGCGATCGGCGGCGGAAATTTCGCGCAGGCCCTGTTCGATTGCAGGGGGGAACCCGTTCAGTGCCCGATCGCGCCGGGGCACTTCGGCAATCTGCGGCTGCTGCCCCTGCTGGCGGCTTTCGGCGTCCTGCTGCGCGCGTTCCAGCCGGTGCGATACCACCTCTTCCTCATGCTCCGCCTTGCGACCGAGCACCGAATAGAGCCGCATCCCGAGGAATGCGGCGATCATGGCGAGGATGACGATTTCCCAGATCACGCGATTGTCTTCCCAAACTGGCCCGCCGGAATTGAAATGGGCGAAACCAGTTCGCCGCGGGCATTGCCGTTATAGTGAACGAGATAGGTGCCAAAAGCAAATGAACAAGCCGGTTCAGGCTGGAACTGGCCGGAACTGGAGAGAGCCTTGCACCGGCGACGAAACATTTTGCCGCGCGCGATCCGTGCCGTTGCGGCGCGCGGACAAGGATGATAGGCGCGCGCTGGAAAATTTGACGCGCGGCGCGAACCCTTCGTGCCCAGCCCAGCAGACGAAAGACATGATGCAATGGCCGAAGAAGGCGACGTTCTCACCAATCTCGATAATGCTCCGGTCGGCAATGGTGCCGATACCCAGCCGGTAGCGGGCATATTGTCGCAATATGTGAAGGATCTTTCGGTCGAAAATCCGCGCGCGCCCGAAAGCTTCCAATGGCGCGATCAGCCCGAAATGGACGTGCAGTTCAACATCGGCGCGAACAAGGTCAGCGACGAGCTGACCGAAGTGGAACTGAAGGTCACCGCCACCAGCAAGACCAGCCAGGGCACCGCCTATATCGTCGATCTGGCTTATTGCGGGCTGGTGGGAATGCGCAACATGCCCGAAGAACAGATGCACGCCTTCACTTACGCCGAAGCGCCGCGCATCCTGTTCCCCTTCGCAAGGCGGGTGATTTCGGATGCGGTGCGCGATGCCGGCTTTGCCCCGCTGATGCTCGATCCGATCGATTTCAACGGGCTGTATATCCAGCAATTGCAGGCCAAGCGTGCGCAGGAAGCGGCAGCGGGCGGCAACCCGCCTGCATCGGGCAGCGTGAGCTGAACTGCACCGAACCGGCGGGCGTTTAGCGAATGAGCCTGCTCAGGAATGTCGGGACAATCGGCGGGCTGACGATGGTCAGCCGCGTCTTCGGCTTCGCCCGCGATATCCTGCTCGCGCGCGTGCTGGGCGCAGGCGGGGTGGGCGATGCCTGGCAACTGGCGTTCCAATTGCCCAATATCTTCCGCCGCCTGTTTGCCGAAGGTGCCTTTGCCAGCGCCTTTGTGCCGCTGTTCAACCGCCGGATGACCGCGGATGGCGACATGGCCGAAGCGCGCGATTTTGCCGCCAGCGTGATGGCGGTGCTGATACCGGTGCTGATCGCATTTTCCGCCGTGGCGCTGATCGCCATGCCGTGGGTCGCGGGCCTGTTCGCCAATGAGGGGATCGAGAGCGATCCTGCATTGATGGATCTGGCGGTGCTGATGGCGCGGGTGGCCTTCCCCTATCTCGCCTTCATGAGCGTGGCGACGGTGTTTGCCGCGATTCTCAATTCGCTGAGCAAATTCGCCGCCGCCGCCGCCGCGCCGATCCTGCTCAACCTCTGCCTCATCACCGCGCTGGTGTGGGGCGCGCTGCAACCCGATTCGATCGAATTGCGGCGCGAAGTGGGCGTATGGCTAGGGGTGGCGGTAACGGTATCGGGGGTGCTGCAGGCGCTGTGGCTGGGCTGGTTTGCGCATCGCAACGGTTTTCGCATCCATCTGCGCCGCCCGCGGATGACCGCAGGGGTGAAGGAATTGTTCGTGCTGATCGGCCCCGCGGTGCTGGGCGCGGGGGTGTATCAGATCAGCCGCTTCATCGATCTGTTCTTCCTCGCCACCCTGCCCGATGGTTCCTACACCTTCCTGGCGATGGCGGACCGGCTGAACCAGCTGCCGATGGGCATCATCGGCATCGCGCTGGGCACCGCGATCCTGCCCGCGCTCAGCCGGTTCGTGGCGCAGGGCCTGCCCGATGAAGTGCAGCGGCTGCAATCCAATGCGGTCGAACTGGCGCTGCTGCTGACTCTGCCCGCCGCCGTGGCGCTGTTCATCGCCGGAAGCGCCTTCACCCGCGCATTCTACACCGGCGGGGCCTATACGCTGGACGATGCGATGGCCACTGGCGCGGTGGTTTCCGGACTGGTGGTGGGACTGCCCGCCTATGTCCTCATCAAGGTGCTGATCCCCAATTTCTTCGCCCGCAAGGACACCCGCACCCCGGTTTATACCGCAGGCGGAGCGCTGATGGTCAACATTGCACTCAATTTCGTGCTGGTGCCGCGCCTGGGCGTGGTGGGGCTGGCGCTGGCGGGATCGGCATCGGCCTGGTGCAACACCGCCGCGCTCTACACCATCCTCCACCGGCGCGGCTTTTACAGGCTGACTGCGCTTGCACTCTCGCGCATCGCCCGGATCTTGGTTGCAACCGCTTTCATGGGCGCGGTTTTGTGGTATGCGCTGCCTTATGGACAGGAACTCTATTCCGGCGGAACGTTTGAACGCATCGGCGCGATCATCGCGCTGGTCGGCGCGGGCGGCGTGGCCTTCCTGCTGGCGGCGGTGGCGCTGCGGGTTGTAACCCGCGAGACCATCGGCCAGCTAAAGCGCCGCCAGGGCTGAAGCCCGCTTTTTACCAGATCACTTGTTTCAGCACAGGATTTTTCCATGCCCTCCACCAGCATGACTCCAGCCAGTATGACCGTCGTCTCCGGTATCCAGCCGACCGGCAAGCCGCACCTTGGCAATTATCTCGGTGCGATCCGCAATTACGTGAAATTGCAGGACGAGGCGCATTCGGCGGGCGGGCGGTGCTTTATCTTCCTGGCCGATCTGCACGCGATTTCGATGCCGCATGTCCCGGCGGAACTGCACGCCAGCACGCTGGAAATGGTTGCCACGCTGGTCGCCTGCGGGCTCGATCCGGCAAAAAGCGTGCTGTTCAACCAGGCGCAGGTTCCCGCCCATGCCGAGCTGCAATGGCTCTTGATGGGCACCGCGCGGATGGGCTGGCTGGGCCGGATGACGCAGTGGAAGGACAAGGCGGGCAAGAACCGTGAAGGGCAGTCGGTAGCGCTGTTCGGCTATCCGGTGCTGCAGGCGGCGGATGTGCTGCTGTATCAGGCCACGCATGTGCCGGTGGGCGACGACCAGAAGCAGCATCTGGAACTGGCGCGCGATATCGCACAGAAATTCAACAATGATTTTGCGACAGAGGATGCGCCGGTCTTCACCCTGCCCGATCCCTATATTCCCGAAGCCGCCGCGCGGATCATGTCCCTGCGCGATGGCAGCAGCAAGATGAGCAAGTCCGAAGCTTCGGACATGAGCCGCATCAACCTTTCCGACACGCCCGATGAAATGGCGCAGAAGGTGAAGAAGGCGAAGACCGATCCCGATCCGCTGCCATCGGAAATGGCGGGGCTGGAAGGGCGGCCCGAAGCGCTCAACCTGGTGACGATCCATGCCGCGCTGGCGGGGGTGAACCCGCAGGCGGTGCTGGACGAACACGGCGGCAAGGGCTTCGGCCATTTCAAACCGGTGCTGGCCGAACTGCTGGTGGAGATGCTTGGCCCGATCCGCGCCCGCTTCGTCGAATTGAAGCAGGACCGCGAGGCGCTCGACGCGATCC
>JBGSLI010000334.1:0-2660 GCA_041740775.1 Alteraurantiacibacter sp.
GCCGCCGCCGATGCGATCTGGGGCCGTTGACGACAGGCGCAGCCGGTGGCGCGGGCGCGGAAGTCTGGAATTCGCTGGCCGATGGCTTTATCGCCGGGACCTGTCGTGGCATGACACGGTTCAAACATCCGGGATTGCGCCACAAATCGGGCGACACGCGAATCAGGGGACGGGCATGGCCGACATTTTTCTGGGCAATGATCTTGGCGGCAACCGGCAGGCGCTGGATCTGGGCCGGGCCAATCGCCACGGGCTGATCGCAGGTGCCACCGGCACCGGCAAGACGGTGACCTTGCAGGGCATGGCTGAGAGCTTTTCCGCCGCCGGTGTGCCGGTATTCGTGGCCGATGTGAAGGGCGATCTGTCGGGCATCGCCATGCCCGGTTCGCCCGCATTCAAACACGCCGCCAAGCTGGAAAGCCGCGCCGCCGAGCTGGGCATGGCGGATTATGCCTATGCCGATAATCCGGTGGTATTCTGGGATCTGTATGGCGAACAGGGCCACCCCATCCGCACCACGGTTTCCGAAATGGGCCCGCTGCTGCTCGCCCGCCTGCTCGATTTGAACGAAACGCAGGAAGGCGTGCTGCAAATCGTCTTCCGCCACGCCGACGACAAGGGCCTGCTGCTGCTCGATTTTGACGATCTGCGCGCCATGCTGGCCTGGGCGCATGACAATGCGGCAGAACTTTCGGGCGCCTATGGCAATGTGACAAAGCCATCGGTGGGCGCGATCCAGCGGCAATTGCTCAGTTTTGAATCGCAGGGCGCGGATCATTTCTTCGGCGAACCGGCGCTGGAAATCGACGATTTTCTGAAGGTTGACGACCAGGGGCGCGGCCATGTCAACGTGCTGGCGGCGGACAGGCTGATGCAGAGCCCCAAGCTTTACGCCACCTTTCTGTTGTGGCTGCTGGCCGAATTGTTCGAGAGCCTTCCCGAAGTGGGCGACCCGGAAAAGCCGAAACTGGTGTTCTTCTTCGATGAAGCACATCTGCTGTTCGACGATGCCCCCAAGGCACTGCAGGACACGATAGAGCGGGTGGTGCGGTTGATCCGTTCGAAGGGCGTGGGGGTCTATTTCGTCACCCAGAACCCCATCGACATTCCCGAAGAAGTCGCCGGGCAATTGGGCAACCGCGTGCAGCACGCGCTGCGCGCCTTCACGCCAAAGGATCAGCGCGCCATCCGCGCGGCGGCCGAAACCTTCCGCATCAATCCCGATCTTGATGTCGCCACTGCGATCACCGAACTGAAAGTGGGCGAGGCGCTGGTTTCCACGCTGGACGATGACGGCGCGCCCACCGTGGTCCAGCGCACGCTGATCAAGCCGCCGCGTTCAAGGCTGGGTCCGGTGACGCCCAAGGAACGCGCGATCATCCAGTCGGTCAGCCCGTTCGATGGCAAATATGAAGCCCGTGTGGACCGCGAAAGCGCAGAAGAGGTGCTGGCGCAGAAGGCGTTAGACGCTGCTTCTACGGCTGCAGAAGTAGCGGCATTAGGTGAAGAAGAAGTTCGGCGTCGCCCACGGAAGTCACCGTCTCTATTAGAGAAATCTGGAAGAGCTGCGGTGACGGCAGCAGCAGGTTCCGTGGCCACGATCATCGCTGCAAGTATTACAGGCGGTAGAAGTAGAGCTAATCCGGTTCGCAGTGCCGCGACCAGCTTCGTGCGCAACCTCATCGGCGGGTTGATGCGCTAGATCACTTGCCGATGCAGAACCGCCCGAACAGCGCGTCGAGCACATCCTCGGTGGAGGCGCGGCCGGTGAGGCGATCGAAGCCTGCGCGGGCGAGGCGCAGATTCTCCGCGATCAGCAGCGGGTCGGCGGTTTGACCGGCGGCCAAAAGCCCGGCCAGGCATTCTTCCAGACACGCCCGCTGCCGCGCGTTGAGCGCCGCCATTCCCGGCCGGGGCATTGCTTGCCGAGCTTCTGCAATCAGCCCCTCGCGAAGCGCGCCAAGCCCCTCGCCGGTAAGCGCGGACAAACGGTAATCGGGCGCAACCTTCGCCGCGTGGTCGGGCCGGTCGCATTGCGCCGCGATTTCCCAGGCGCCTTCCGGCCCAAGCCCTTCCGGCCCAAGCCACAGAACCAGATCAGCGCGGGCGATCTCGCGCTCTGCCCGCTCGATCCCGATCGCCTCGATCCGGTCCTCCCCCGGCGCGCGCAATCCGGCCATGTCGACAAGCGTGAAGGGAATCCCCGCCAGCGCCACCGATTGCGACAGCACATCGCGGGTGGTTCCGGGAATTTCGGCGGTTATGGCAGCCTCGCTCTCCACCAAGGCATTGAACAGCGTGGATTTCCCGGCATTCGGCGGCCCCGCCAGCGCGACCCGGAAACCTTCGCGCAACATTTCTGCGTGGGGTGCCAATAGTGCTTCACGCAATTCGGCAGCGAATTGATCGAGCGTGGCAACGAAGCCTTCAGAAAGGCCCGCGACATCATCCTCATCGTCAAAATCGAGCGCAGCTTCGACCTCGGCCGAGAGCGCCAGGACACGCTCGCGCCAGCCCTCCACCTTCCGCGACAATGCTCCGCTGGCCATTTCGATCGCGCTGCGCCGCTGAAGCTCGGTTTCTGCCGCCAGCAGATCAGCCAGCCCCTCGGCCTCGGCCAGATCGATGCGGCCATTGGCAAAGGCGCGGCGGGTGAATTC
>JBGSLI010000335.1:0-2088 GCA_041740775.1 Alteraurantiacibacter sp.
ATTGCTGCGGGCGATATGGTCGTGTGCCTCGGCGCGGGCGATATCACCCGCTGGGCGGCCGGCCTGGCCGCCGATGTCGCGGCGATTCGCGCCGGGAAAGGGGCCGGTTGACGCCATGATCCAGCCCGACGAACAGATGCACGGCTTGCCCGCCCCCGGTTCCGGTCAGGAACCCGGTGCCAGCGGACTGGTGCCTGCGGGCGTGCGCGGGCAATTGACCAAGGATGCGCCGCTGGCAAAGCTGGTGTGGTTCAAAAGCGGCGGCGCGGCGGACTGGCTGTTCGAACCAGGCGATCTGGAAGATCTGACCAGTTTCCTCTCGCGGCTCGATCGCGCCACGCCGGTGATGGCGCTCGGCCTCGGCTCCAATCTCATCATCCGCGATGGCGGCGTGCCCGGTGTGGTGGTGCGGCTGGGCAAGGCCTTTTCCAGCGTCGAGGTGAAGCGCGATTGCGTGATCGAATGCGGCGGCGGCGCGCCGGGAATTCTGGTCGCTTCAGCGGCGCGCGATGCCGGGATTGCCGGGCTGGAGTTCCTGCGCGGTATTCCCGGCACGGTGGGCGGTTTCGTACGCATGAACGGCGGCGCCTATGGCCGCGAGGTGGCTGATATTCTGGTGGATTGCGATGTGGTGCTGCCCGGCGGCGAATGCGTGAACATTCCGGTATGCGATCTGGATTACTCCTATCGCCATTCGCGCCTGCCCGATGGCGCGATCGTGGTGGCCGCGCGCTTCCGGGGCGAACCGGGCGATCCGGCGGCAATCGGCGCGGAAATGGACCGGATCGCCGCCGAACGCGAGCAATCCCAGCCCTTGCGGACCAGGACGGGCGGATCGACTTTCAAGAATCCCGAAGGCAGGAAAGCATGGCAATTGGTGGATGAGGCGGGCTGTCGCGGGCTGACGATGGGCGGAGCACAGGTGAGCGAGAAGCACTGCAATTTCCTGATCAATACCGGCAAAGCCACCAGCGCCGATATCGAAGGGCTGGGCGAAGAAGTGCGCCGCCGCGTTTCGGCAGCAACCGGAGTGCCGCTGGAATGGGAAATCAAGCGGGTGGGGAGGCCATGATGGCGCGGCTGGAACCCCTGCATATCCTCGTCCTGATGGGCGGCTGGGCCAATGAGCGCGAGGTTTCGCTGATGAGCGGCAAGGGCGTGGCCGATGCGCTGGAAAGCCTTGGCCACCGCGTCACAAGGCTGGATATGGATCGTGATGTTGCGGCCAGGATAGCGGCGGCAAAGCCCGATGTGGTGTTCAACGCGCTGCACGGCGTTCCGGGGGAAGATGGCACGGTGCAGGGAATGCTCGATCTGATGGGCCTGCCCTATACCCATTCGGGCCTCGCCACTTCGGTCGTCGCGATCGACAAGGAACTGACCAAGCAGGCGCTGGTACCGCACGGCATCCCCATGCCCGGCGGCCGGGTGGTGAAGTCGGAAGAGCTTTACGCAGGCGACCCGATTTCGCGGCCCTATGTTCTGAAACCCGTCAACGAGGGCAGCAGCGTCGGCGTGGCCATCGTTACCGATCAAAGCAATTGCGGCAATCCGATATCACGCGATGCCAAGGGGCCGTGGCAGCAGTTCGAAACGCTGCTGGCCGAGCCGTATATACGCGGCCGTGAGCTGACCGTGGCGGTGATCGACACGGAAGACGGCGCGCGCGCTCTGGGGGTGACCGAGCTGATTATCGACACCGGCTTTTACGATTTCGAACACAAATATACCGACGGCAGGACCACGCATGTCTTTCCGGCCGATATTCCCGACAATATCGCCGCTTTGTGCTGCGAATATGCCATCCGCGCGCATCGCGTGCTCGGCTGCCGGGGCACCAGCCGCACCGATCTGCGCTGGGATGACGAGCGCGGGGAGGGCGGGCTGTTCGTGCTCGAAACCAATACCCAGCCGGGCATGACGCCGCTGAGCCTGGTGCCCGAACAGGCGCGCCATTGCGGGATCGAATATGCGCAATTGTGCGAAATGATCGTGGAAGATGCGCTGCGCCATTTCGGAAAGCCGGGCTGATGGCGCGCACCGTCACCCGCAAGACGCCGGGCGTGCGCCGCCAGGCCCGCGCGCAAG
>JBGSLI010000336.1:0-3858 GCA_041740775.1 Alteraurantiacibacter sp.
GATCGTCCACCAGCAATACCCGCTCACCCTCTCGCAGCAGCGAGGGATCGAGTTCGAGCCGGGCGTGGCCATATTCGAGCGCGTAATCCTCGCCGATGGTATCCACCGGCAGCTTGCCCGCCTTGCGCAAGGGGATGAAGCCCACCCCAAGATGCACCGCCAGCGCGGCGCCGAAAATGAACCCGCGCGCCTCGATCCCGGCGATGGCATCGGGCTTTGGCGCACCCGAAGTTTCGGCCAGCCTGGCCAGCCCGGCAACCGCGCGCGACAGGCCCTCGCCATGCGCGAGCAAGGTGGTGATATCGCGGAACAGGATTCCCGGCCGGGGGAAATCGGGAACCGTGCGGATCAGATCCGTCAGATCGTCATCGATCATCGCCAGCCCACCGGCCCCCTCACGACTTCCGCTCTGGCATCATCAGCGCAGCGTCAGGCACCCTCGCGCTTCGGCTTCAGTCCGGCCCACACCTGCTTCTTGGCCAGCCAGGCCAGGATGGTGGCAAACAGGGTGAAGGCGATCACCCACCAGCCGGTCTTCTTGCGCTCGATCATGCGGGGTTCGGCGGTCCAGGTGAGGAAGGCGGCAACGTCGGTCGACATCTGGCTCACCGTGGCTTCGGTGCCATCGGCATAGGTCACCTGCCCGTCCGCCGTCAGCGGTGGCGCCATCGCCAGGTTGAGATTGGCGAAATAGGGATTGAAGTAGAGGCCTGTGCCCGGCAGCGAATCGGGGAAGCGTTCTGCCAGACTTTCGCCCGCCGCATTGGTATGGGTGGCCGCGTCCGCATATCCCGTCAGCAGCGAATAGACATAGGCGGTGCCGTTCTCGCGCGCCTTGGTCATCAGCGAAAGATCGGGCGGGATGGCGTTGTTGTTGGCCGCGCGGGCGGCCACGTCATTGGCGAAGGGGCGGGGGAAATAATCGGTGCGCGTGCCGGGACGCAGCATGTTCTCGCCGGTATCGGGATTGATGCCGGGCACCATCCACGTCGCCGCCTCAGCCTTGGCCTGATCCTCGGAATAGCCCAGCTCTTCCAGATTGCGGAAAGCGACATATTGCAGCGAATGGCAGGCGGCGCAGACTTCCTTGTACACCTGATAGCCGCGCTGCAATTGCGCCGCATCCCAGGTGCCCAGCGCACCATCGAAGGAATAGCCGCCCTCGGGCGCGTGGGCCGGAAGGTGGAACGCGGCTTCGGCGGTTTCGGCGGTCTCTTCGGTGGACCAGGCGTAGAAGCCGAAGCCGAAGGTGAGCACCAGCACGAAGGTGAAGCCGAGGCCGATGAGGATACCAACAAGGCGGATCATAATTGCGTCTTTCCCCTAAACCCGGCTGCTCAAACTGCTGCCGGTTCGGCGTTTTCGCCCAGCACCGCCTGCTTGTCCGATCCCAGCACCGCCTCGGTAATCGAGAACGGCAGCGGATCGGGCCGCTCGATCGAGGAGATGATCGGCAGGATCACCAGGAAGTGCAGGAAATAGTATGCGGTCGCGATCTGGCTGAACATGATATAGGGTTCTTCGGCATGCGCGCCGCCAAGGTAGAACAGCGCCGCCATGCAGGGGATCAGTCCGAACCAGAAGAACTTGCGGAACAGCGGCCGGTAATGGCCCGAACGCACCGGGCCGCGATCGAGCCAGGGAAGGAAGAACCACACCAGGATCGAAGCGAACATCGCCAGCACGCCCCACAGCTTGGCCGGCAGGATGAAATCGAAGGTGAAGGCGCGCAGGATGGCGTAGAACGGATAGAAATACCATTCGGGCACGATCAGCGCGGGCGTGGAAAGCGGATTGGCGGGAATGTAATTGTCCGCATGGCCCAGCACATTGGGCAGGAAGAACAGGAAGGCGAAATAGATCAGCAGGAACACGCCCAGCCCGAACCCGTCTTTCGCGGTGTAATAGGGATGGAAGGGCACGGTATCGCTTTCCTGCTTCACTTCCACCCCGGTGGGGTTGGAAGATCCGGGAATATGCAGCGCCCAGATGTGCAGGATCACGGCGCCAAGGATCACGAAGGGCAGCAGATAATGCAGGCTGAAGAAGCGGTTCAGCGCGGCATTGTCGGGGGCATAGCCGCCCAGCAGCCAGATCTGCAAAGGCTCGCCCACAAACGGTATCGCGCCAAACAGGCCGGTGATGACCTTGGCCCCCCAGAAACTCATCTGGCCCCAGGGAAGCACATAGCCCATGAAGGCGGTGGCCATCATCAGCAGGAAGATGGTGACGCCCAGCAGCCAGATCATTTCGCGCGGCGGCTTGTACGAAGCGTAAAAGAAGCCGCGGAAGATGTGGATGTAGATCACCACGAAGAAGAAGCTGGCGCCATTGGCATGGGCATAGCGCATCAGCCAGCCCCAGTTTACGTCGCGCATGATGTGTTCGACAGAAGCGAAGGCGACATCGGCATTGGCGGCATAATGCATCGCCAGCACAATGCCGGTGACGATCTGCAGCATCAGGCAGAAGCCCGCCAGCACGCCGAAATTCCACATGTAGGAAAGATTGCGCGGCACCGGATAGCCCGCGCCCACCGCATTGTAGACGAGGCGCGGCAGGGGCAGCTTCTCGTCGAGATATTTGGTCAGGCCGGTCTTCGGCGTATATTCCTTGGCCCAGGGAAAGCTCATGTCTTTGTCTCTTCCTTGCCTCAGCCGATCACGAGCATCGTGTCGGTGACGGTGTATTCGGGAACCTCGAGATTGCTTGGCGCAGGCCCCTTGCGGATGCGCGCGGCGGTATCGTAATGCGAGCCGTGGCAGGGGCAGAAATAGCCGCCGAATTCGCCCTTGTTCTCGCCATCCGCCGCACCCAGCGGGACGCAGCCCAGATGCGTGCACACGCCCATCACCACCAGCAGATTCGGGTTGCCGGGCAATGTGCGTTCCGCCAGCGTCTGCGGATCGCGCAAATCTTCCACGTCCACCGCATTGGCAGCGTCTATTTCAGCCTGCGTCAGGCGGCGCACGAATACCGGCTGCTTGCGGAACACCGCCTTGATCGACTGCCCAACCTCCAGCGCGGAAATATCCAGCTCGGTGGTGCTTTCGGCCAGCACGTCGGCTGACGGGCTCATCTGGCTGAGCAGCGGCATCACCATCACCAGTCCGCCCACGCCGGCGGCGGAAACGGCAGCGATTTCGATGAAGTCGCGGCGGCGAACGCCATCTTCCACCGCTATTTCGGAAACTTCAGGATTGCCCGTGGTGGTTGCCATCTGACTGCCTTGCCAAGTCCTTGCCTTGCCTGCCGATCCGCTGGCCGACCGGCCGGGCCGGAGGAGCGGATCGAAAAGAAACCCCGTTTGCGCCGTATCCTGCACGGCCCCGCAACAAGAGGGGTGGCCGGGCGGCAGCTTGGCGCGGCTGATAGACGAGCAAATCGGCGCTGCCAACCCGCCTTTTCGCGCTTATTCGCCATCGCGCATCGTGGCTGCGTCGCCGCAGCGGCAAAGCCTGCTGTTGCGGCAGGCCGATCAGCGAATACCGATCAGCGAATATTGGCGGCCATAGGCAGGCTCGCCGCGATGGGTGGCGCGGCGGTAGGAATGGAAGCGCGCATCATTGGCGTAGGTATCGATCCCCAGCACCTCCACCGTCCCCAGCTGCATCGCCGCGAGTCGCCAGCCGACAAAGCCCGGCAGATCGAAGTGCCATTTGCCAGCTGCGCCGGGAATGAAGAAGCGCTGCCAGCCTTCATCGAACCGATCGATGAAGTCCTGCCCCACTTCGTAATTTTCCTGCGCAATGGCAGGCCCGATGGCGGCGGCGATATTGGCCCGCACCGCGCCCAGCGCCTCCATCTTCCGCACGGTGGCCTCCAGCACGCCCGAATGCGCGCCGCGCCAGCCCGCGT
>JBGSLI010000337.1:0-1664 GCA_041740775.1 Alteraurantiacibacter sp.
GCCGGTTTGAACCCTGCGGCCTCACCCAGCTTTATGGCCTGGCCTATGCCTGCGTGCCGGTGGTGGCGCGCACCGGCGGGCTGGCCGATACGGTAATCGATGCCAATCCCGCCGCGCTGGCCGCGGGCGTTGCCACGGGCATTCAGTTCGACGGGGTGCATTACCACGCGCTGCGCACCGCGATCGACCGGACAATGGCGCTTTACCGCCAGCCGGAAGTTTGGGCGCGGGTGCAGCAGAACGGCATGAAGGCCGATTTTTCGTGGGAAGCCAGCGGCCGCGCCTATGCCCAGCTCTATCGCGAACTGACGGGAAAGCCTGCATGATCCGCACCCATTCCAGCACGCCCTTTGACGATCAGAAGCCAGGCACATCGGGCCTGCGCAGGAAGGTGCGGCATTTCGCGCAGGAAAATTATGCCGAGAACTTCATCCAGTCGGTGTTCGATGTGGTGGAACGCGATGCGGGCGCGACATTGGTGGTGGGTGGTGACGGGCGCTATCACAACCGCACCGTCATCCAGCAGGTGATCCGCATGGCGGCGGCGAACAATTATGCGCGCGTGCTGGTGGGGCAGGGCGGCATTCTCTCCACCCCCGCGGCCAGCCATGCGATCCGCAAATATGGCGCGAGCGGCGGGCTGATATTGTCCGCCAGCCACAATCCCGGCGGGCCGGAGGAAGATTTCGGGATCAAGTACAATATCGCCAACGGCGGCCCGGCGCCCGAAGCCGTGACCACCGCGATCCACGCGCGCACGCTGGAGATAGACCGCTGGCTGGATGTGGCCGCGCCCGATATCGATCTCGATACCATCGGCACCACGGCCATCGGCGAGATGGTGGCAGTAGTGATCGACCCGGTGGCCGATTACGCCGCGCTGATGGAAGAATTGTTCGATTTTCCCGCCATCCGCGCGGCCGTGGCAGGCGGGCTGACGATGGCGTTTGACGCGATGCACGCGGTTACCGGCCCCTATGCGTGCGAAATCCTCGAAAACCGGCTGGGTTTTGCCCCCGGCACGGTGCGCGGCGGCATTCCGCTGGAGGATTTCGGCGGCCACCACCCTGATCCCAATCTGGTCCACGCCAGGGAATTGTATGATCTGATGATGTCGCCCGATGCGCCCGATTTCGGTGCCGCGTCGGACGGGGACGGGGATCGCAATCTCATCATCGGCAGGGGCCGCTTTGTCACCCCTTCGGATTCGCTGGCGATGCTGGCCGCCAATGCGCATCTGGCCCCCGGTTACCGGCGCGGGCTGAAGGGCATCGCCCGATCCATGCCCACCAGTGCGGCGGCCGACCTTGTGGCAGAGGCGCTGGGCATTCCCGCCTTTGAAACGCCTACCGGGTGGAAGTTCTTCGGCAATCTGCTCGATGCCGGAATGGCGACGATCTGCGGCGAGGAAAGCGCGGGCACGGGCAGCGATCATGTGCGCGAAAAAGATGGGCTGTGGGCGGTGCTGCTGTGGCTCAATATCCTCAGTGTTACGGGCAAGAGCGTGGACCAGATCGCCCGTGAACACTGGGCGCGCTTCGGGCGCAATTATTATGCTCGCCACGATTACGAAGCGATCGAAAGCGCGCGCGCCGATGCGCTGATGGCGCAGCTTTCGGCCAGCCTGCCGGGACTTGCGGGGCGCAGTTTCGGGCCGCTTGCGG
>JBGSLI010000338.1:0-3837 GCA_041740775.1 Alteraurantiacibacter sp.
CGCTGGATGCCGCCGGGCTGCGGCAGGTGGAAGATGCCGCGATCGCCGAACTGGTCGCGTGGGAAGAAGGCCTTGGCCTGAAAGCGATCACCGATGGCGAATTCCGCCGCTATTTCTTCCACACCGATTTCCTGCTGCAACTGGCGGGCGTGGAAGAACGCGGCGGCATGGCCAAGGCATTCAAGAACGATGCCGGCAAGAACGTGCAATTTGCCCCGCCGGTGATGGTGGTGAACGGCAAGGTGGCGCACAAGGCACCGATCCAGCGCGCCGATTACGAATATCTGGCGGGCCGCATCAGCGCGCCCGGCGCGGTGGCGAAGGTGGCGATCCCCAGCCCTTCCATGCTGCATTTCCGCGCCGGACGATCGGGCATTCCCGAAAGCGTCTATCCGCTGATGGAGGATTTCTACAACGACGTGGCTTCCGCCTACCGTCAGGAAATCGCCTCGCTCGCCAATGCCGGATGCCGCTATGTGCAGATGGACGATACCAATCTTGCCTATCTGTGCGACGACGAACAGCGCGAAGCGGCGAAGGCGCGCGGGATGGACCCCGATGATACCACCCGCCAATACGCCAGGCTGATCAACGAAAGCTTCGCCAGCGCGCCTGCCGATATGGTGAAGGCGATCCATCTGTGCCGCGGCAATTTCCGTTCCAGCTGGGCGGCCGAGGGCGGCTATGAGCCGGTGGCCGAAATCATGCTCAACGAACTCGATATCGACGCCTTCTTCCTCGAATACGACGATCCGCGTTCGGGCGATTTCGCCCCGCTGCGGCACCTGCCAAAGGGCAAGACGGTGGTGCTGGGCCTCGTCACCACCAAGCTGGGCGAGCTGGAGAGCAAGGACGATATCAAGCGCCGGATCGACGAGGCGGCGAAATACGCCCCGATCGAACAGCTCGCGCTGAGCCCGCAATGCGGCTTTGCCAGCACCGTTCACGGCAATGATATTTCCACGCAGCAGCAGGCCGAAAAGATCCGCCTGTGCGTGGAAGTTGCAGAGGAAGTCTGGGGCTAGACGGCCGCTTCCGGCCATTCCCGACACCGGGAAAGGGCGGCCTTTGCGGTCGGCCCTTTTCCGTGCCGATGCAGGCCCCGTACTTCAGCCCGCAAACTCCTCCTTCGTCATCATCTGCGTAAAATGCCCGGCCCGGAAGGCTTCGCCCAGCACCGGATGGGCAAAGCTCATTTCCACCGGATGGCGATTGGGCCAGGTGGTGCGCCATTCCTCCTGCGGCAGGATGCGATCGGGGCCGAGCGGATTTTCGGGATAGGCCACTACTGCGGGCTGGAGATGCGCCACCGTCTTGGCCCAACCGGTTTCATAGTCGCCCTGCCATTGCATCAGGTAATTGAGCCGCTTGATCTTCCACACGCCATTTTCGCGCACGTAATCGTTTTCATACAATCCCGCTTCCCAGAACTGCTGCGGCGGGCCTTCGGGCTTCCAGTCCATCGCCTCGTCGTGCCAGCCGCCCGCCAGCATTCCGCGAAACCGGCCCTTTGCGGTCTTCCGGTCCTCGGCCACGGTAATGACCGGCTGGAACTGGAAATGATCGAGCAGCAGACCGTGAACCGGCCCGCGCCGCCCGCGGGTGAACAGGTTCTGGAACCAGGTGCCATATAGCCGCATCACCCCTTCGTGGCCGACATATTCGCCCGAAAGGAACACCACCGCGCCATCTTCGGCAAACAGACCGGCGACTTCTTCGGGCCGGTTGTAATCGATGTAATAGCCATAGGCCATCTGCAGCCGCTGGATCGCGGCTTCGTCCTCCAGCCGGTGGACGCTCTTTTCCAGCAGCGCCAGCCGCGTTTCCACATCACTCATCCCGACTCTCCCCTCAGTTCCATTTGCATCCAATACTAACGAACGATACGATCGATGCGAGAGGAAATTGGCGTGATGGGCGAAGAGGCAAATGGGCAGGCAGGTGGGCAGGCGGATGGAACGGGCGGCGAATGGCGCGGCCGCGTGGGTTTCATTACCGGCGCGGTAACGGGGATCGGGCTGGGCACCGCGCAGGTCTTTGCCGATGCCGGAATGCGGCTGGCGCTGTCATACCGCAACGAGGATGACCGCGATGCCGCCGCCGCATGGTTTGCCAAAAAGGGCTACGATCAGCCGCTGTTCTGCAAATTGGACGTGATGGACCGCGCGCGTTTTGCCGAGGTGGCAGACGAGGTGGAAGCGCATTTCGGCGAAGTGCATGTGCTGGTGAACAATGCCGGCGTCAGCGTGTTCGGCCCCACGGACGAGGCCAGCTATGACGATTATGACTGGATCATGGGGGTCAATTTCGGCGGGGTGGTGAACGGCCTGCAAAGCTTCCTGCCGAAGATCAAGGCGGCGGGCGGTCGGCGGCACGTGACCAATATCGCCAGCATGGCCGCCTTCCTGCCCGGTCCGCAGGCGGGCATTTACACCGCCAGCAAATTCGCCGTGCGCGGGCTTACCGAATCGCTGCGCTACAATCTCGCGCCGCACGCCATCGGCTGTTCGCTGGTCTGCCCCGCGCTCACCCGCACCAATGCCTGGGCCAGCGCGCACAAGCGCCCCGATGCCTTTGCCGAAGCAGGTTTCGCGCCGCCGAAAGAAGGCGAACTCGAACAGTTCGGCACCGCTTTCGAACAGTTCGGGATGGATCCCTATGTGGTGGGCCGCAAGATTCTGGCCGGGATGACGCGGCAGGACGGGCTGATCCTGACCCATCCCGAACACGGGGTGGATTTTGCCGAGGAATATATGAAGCAGGTGCGCGCGCTGCCGGTGGAGCAATGCCCGCCGGGACGCGCGCATATCGAGGAATTGCGGCGCAAGGCGATGCGTGATGCAGAGGCCGGGCTGAGGATCGAGATGGACCATCTGACCTGAAGCGCGCGGAATGGCGATCTGGGGGCAATCGCATTTGCACGCCTACCCAAGGTGCTGCTATCGCTGCCGGTGACGGGAAAGCAGGAGATGCAAGCGCATGTGTGACCAGCAACAGATCGCGGCAATGGGCCGCGTCAGCCGCCGCGAATTCGGCAAGTTCGGCGCGGCCGGAGCAATGGGGGCGATCGCCGCCTGCGCGCCGGTGGAGGCGGGCGGAACCGGCAGCGGCATCGTGCAGAACAATGTCAGCTTTGCCGCCGACGGGGGAGAGATGGACGGCGTGTTCATCCATCCGGGCAGCGGCACCTATCCGGCGGTGATCCTGTGGCCCGATATCGCCGGCCTGCGTCCCGCCAAGATCGAAATGGGGCGGCGGCTGGCAGCGCAAGGCTATGCGGTGCTGGTGGCCAACCCCTATTACCGATCGGTATCGGGCCAGCAATTTGCCGATTTCGATGATTTCCGCAGCAATGACGGCTTTCAGGCGGTCACGCCCTGGCGGCAGGCCAATACGCCCGAAGCGATCATGGCCACCGCGCGCAGCGTGGTCGCCTGGCTGGATGCGCAGGATGTGGTGGATAGCGCGCGCGGGATCGGCAATCAGGGCTATTGCATGACCGGCAGCTGGACGATCTTTTCCGCCGCCGCCGTGCCCGCGCGGATCAAGGCCGCCGCCAGCTTCCACGGTGGCGGGCTTACGGGAAACGATCCGATGGCACCCGTCAATTTGCTGGGCCGGATGGCCGCCGATGCCGCCGCGCTGATCGCCATCGCGCAAAACGATGATGCGCGCGATGCGGAAGCGAAAACGATCCTGGCCGCCGCCGGTGCCGCCGCCGCCGCCGATGTGACGGTGGAAGTCTATCCCGGCGATCACGGCTGGACCGTGCTCGACAGCCCGGTTTACAACGAAGCGCAGGCCGAACGCGCCTGGGCCGCTCTGCTGGCGCTATAC
>JBGSLI010000339.1:0-4224 GCA_041740775.1 Alteraurantiacibacter sp.
GCCAGCGCGGGGGCGGCGGCAAGCGCCAGCGCGGTGGTGGCGACAAGCGCGGTGGCAAGGTTACGCATGGGGCGGCGGGCCATCGGACAATTCTCCCAGATTGATTTTGTCCGATTGTAGGCGATTTTTGTCGCGCGCTCAATCCTGCGCATTGTGGCGGCATCGCGGCCCTGTGATGCGGGCGGGCGATTGCCCGGTCAGCAGTTCATCCCGATGCCGAAGGGATTGCCCGGATTTGAATTGCCGAAAATCCCATCGATGTTGAAGCCGCAACTGCCGCCGGTCAGGTTCCGCAGCGATCCGAACTCGGTCAGCGCGGGTTTGCTGTATGGCTGCCTTTTGCGCATCCCGTCATTGCCCGCAGGGGTGGTTTCTGAATTGCTCATGGTATTATCGCGTCCCGCCCTTCAAGCCAGAAAGCACAGCTAAGCTGTTCAGATTCCATAATTGCCACCGGGCGCGGCCGTCAAGTGTCGCTCCCGCCTTGTCAACAGCCAGCAGTTCGCGCGCGGCCGGGCCAAGCAGGGATTCGATCGTGTCAGGAAGCCCTGCGGCCACCATTTTGCACGCGGCGGCAGCCTGATGGTCGAAGGCGATGGCGAAATCGGCCTTGGTTTGCCGCCCGGTTATCGCCTCCGGCAGCACTTCGTGCAATGCGGCGCGATGCACGAATTTCTGCACCCCGCCGCGAAGCCTGATGGCATTGGACGTCATGATCGAAAATTCGATAAAATTGCGTGATAACAGCGGGCTGCGGCCTTCCACCCCGCATCGGGCGCGCAGCCGTTCCGCCTGATCGAGCAGGATTGCGTTGAGCGGATTGTGCAGCAATCGCAGCGCGCGCGGATCGCCCTGACGGCGCGACAGTGCAGCTTCGTGATCGTGCGTGCCTTGCTGCAATTGCGCGAATGCCTCATCCGACAACAGCTGTGGCTGGTTGTTGAAATCCGTTTTAGCACCACGGCCGGGCGCGGGCCGCAGCGGCATTATCGCATGGCCCAGCAGCGGCAGCGCGCCGAAGCGGGCGAGCAGGTATATGGCCCGGATGGTTCCGAAGCTTTCTGCATCGGCGGCAAGGGAGCGGCAAAGCTGACGCCAATCGCCGCTGGCCAGCGACTGGCGGTGGTAATCCCAGCGGCCGTTGAGCCATTCATCGCCGCCCAGCCCGTTCAGCGCCACGCGCACACCATCACTCGCCATCATCCGGTACAGCCCGATCAGCATTGCGCCATTGGGATAGAAGGGCATGTCCCGATCACGCTGCGACTGGCGGGAAAACCAGACGGATTCGGGCGTGAACATTTCCGCCTTGCGGATAGGGTGGGAAAGATGGTGGGCAAGCGCGTCGATAAAGGCGGTCTCGTCTGCCGCGCTGCCTCTCGGCCCGGCCAGCGCATAGCCCTGGATCGCCGAAGCGGGCAGCTGGCCGGCTTTTTGCTGGCCAAGGGCAATGGCCAGAACGCCGGAGGAATCGAGCCCGCCGCTCGCCTCCACACCAATCGCGCCATCGGCACAGGCGGCCTCGCGGACGCAGCCTGCCAGAACGTAGCGATAATGTTCAGCATATTCGGCATCGGTGCGATAACGGATGCTTCCCGGTTCGGGCAGCGGCCAGTATTCGCCGCTGCGGCTCTGCCCGCCGCTCCACGCCATCCATTGCCCGGCGCGCGCCCGGTGGATGCCCTGCCACGGTGTGGATTGGCTGCAATGCCACTGGTGCGCGATCATCTGGATCAGGAAACTGTTATCCAGGCCGGGCTCACGCTCCATCGCGGCGATAATGGCTGCGATATCCGATGCCAGTATCAGGCGCTGCCCGTTGTGGTAATAATAGAGCGGCCGAAGACCTTGATGATCGCGCGCGCAATAAAGGGTGCGGCGCCCTTCATCCCACAGGATCAGGGCATATTCGCCATGGATATGGCGGGGGCAATCTTCCCCCCATGTCTGATAGGCATGCACAACCAGTTCGGCATCCGAACGGTTGCGCAGTTGCGCGCCAAGCCCCAGCAGCCTTTGCCGCAGGTCACCCCGATTGGCGACATAGCCATCGAAGGCCAGCGCCAGCGTTCCGTCTGCGTTGGTTGAGGGTTGGCGGGCATCGGCGGCATACGGATCAGTGTGCATGGCGCAATGGGCAAGCGCGACCGGCCCTTGCTGCCAATGAGCAATGCCATCCGGCCCGCGATACGCCATTTCCGCCGCCATCCTGGCCAGGCGCAGGTGATCGGCAGGCTGACCGTCAAGATTGCAGATGGCCGCGATACCGCTCACTGCCCGTATTCCTCCCGGGAAAGGATTGTGCCCAAGACTCCGGGCCCAGGCTCAGGACCTGTCGCCCCCACCCTTGAGCAGAGCATTCGCGATGGCGGCAAGCGAAATGATGGCGTGCTCTGCATGAACAAGCCAGCACCCAGACTGGTTCGCAAGGCCCACCCGCCACCCGCAGGTGCCCAGCACCCTGGATCTGATTCGGGGCAGAGGACCAGCACCCGGGGGAAATGGGAAATGGCGCGCCCGGCAGGATTCGAACCTGCGGCCTCAGGATTAGAAGTCCCGTGCTCTATCCAGCTGAGCTACGGGCGCGTGGCATGGGCCAATAGCGATGTTTGCGGCCCGCGCAAATGCGGTTAGTCAGCGGGGATGCAAAGCGATCCGAGCAGAATTTCCGGCAGCAGCGCCGCCAACGCGCACTTCCGCTATTTTCCCTATGTGATGGCCGGTTTCGTCGCGATCCTTTTGCTCAGCAATGTGATCGGCGCGTCCAAGCCCAGCACCATCGTGTTGCCCGGCGGCGGGCAATGAGCATTCGGCGCGGGCGTGTTGTTCTTTCCTGTCAGCTATATCCTCGGCGATGTGCTGACCGAGGTTTACGGATACGCCAACGCCCGCCGGGTGATCTGGACGGGCTTTGCCGCGCTCGTCTTCATGGCTTTCATGGCGTGGGTGGTGGTGGCGCTGCCCGCCGCGCCGGGCTGGCCGGGGCAGGAAGCCTATGAATTCGTGTTCGGCAACAGCTGGCGCATCGTCATTGCCAGCATCGCCGCTTTCTGGGCGGGAGAATTTGCCAATTCCTATGTGATGGCGCGGATGAAGGTCTGGACCGGGGGCCGGATGCTGTGGAGCCGCACCATCGGCTCCACCGTGGTGGGCCAGGGGCTCGACAGTCTGATCTTCTATCCGCTTGCCTTCTGGGGCCTGGCGGGATGGCCGGTCGAACAATTGGGGCAGGTGGTGCTTTCCCAGTGGCTGATAAAGGCCGGGTGGGAAGCGCTGCTTACCCCGGTCACCTATCAGGTGGTGGGTTTTCTGAAGCGCCGCGAAGGGGTGGAGGTGTTCGATACGGATACCGATTTCTCCCCCTTCGGCGGCGCGGGTGGCCGCTGACCGTTCATTTGGCCAGCAACCACACCGCCAGATAGATGATGATGAAACTGCCGAAGCCGGCGATCGCTCCAATCGCAAACACCAGCCGGACGATCAGCGGATCGAGGTTGAAGTAATTGGCGATGCCGCTGCACACGCCGGCGATCTTGCCGTTGCTCTTGTCGAGCCGGAACCCGGCCGGGCTGCCACCGCCCGATGTGCGGATATCGTTCATGCCAGGATCCCCGCAACAGTAGTGGCGGCAGGATTGGCGAAGCTCGATACGAACAGCGTCATGGTGATGGCAAGCGCGCCACAGGCGGCGGCGATGCGGGCAGAAAGGCTATCGGTGTTCATGGCAATAGATTCCTTGTTCCAAAAATGGGGCGGTTCAGGCCAGCAGGCCGACAAGGCTGGTGGCAGCGGGGTTGGCGAAGCTCGACACGAGCAGCGTCACGGTGATCGCAAGCGCGCCGAAAGCGGCGAAGATGCGGGTGGCGAAATCATTGGTATCGGTCATCTGAATATTCCTCGTTGAACGTTGAAAGGCATTGCGTCCCATGCCGGCAACCTTGCAGGAGCTGTGCCAAACCGTAAAAACCGCGGAATTCTGCCAATTCTGTTCACGAGTCAGAAAGGTTGCATATGATCCTATCCCAATCATTGGGAAAAATTACCATCTTGCGGTAATGCTGATTTCCTGTGGCCTGCACCGCGCCGCTGGCATAGGAATGGGCCGATCCCATGGCGCTCGATCGCATCACCCTTTCCAGCTTTCGCAACCACGCCGATACCAGGCTCGATGATACGCGCCCGCTCAATCTGCTGGTGGGGGAAAACGGCGCGGGCAAAACCAAT
>JBGSLI010000340.1:0-13228 GCA_041740775.1 Alteraurantiacibacter sp.
CACATCCCGCCGCCGCTGCCCGAAGATCGCGATCTGGCGCTCTACAATGCGCAGAACATCCTGATCAGCCACGGCATCACCGCCATGGCCGACATGGGCACCACGGTGGAAGACTGGATGACCATCCGCCGCGCGGGCGACGCCGGGTGGTTGCAGCTGCGGGTGATGGCCTATGCCGACAGCGTCGATACCATGCTGCTGATCGGCGGGCCGGGACCGACGCAATGGCTGTATGACGACAGGCTGCGGCTGAACGGGGTGAAGCTTTATCTCGATGGCGCGCTAGGATCGCGCGGGGCGCTGCTGAAGGCGGATTATGCCGACGATCACGGCAATCGCGGACTGCCGATGCTCAACGGCACGCAATTGCGCAATCTGATGAGCCGCGCCGCGCTCGACGATTTTCAGGTCGCGGTCCACGCCATCGGCGATGCCGCCAACGCCGAAATCCTCTATGCGATAGACGAGCTTTCCGCCGATTTTCCGGGCGATAGGCGCTGGCGCATCGAACATGCGCAGGTGGTGGACCCGGCCGATATTGCGCTGTTCGGCCGCCATTCGATCATCGCCAGCATGCAGCCCGTTCACCAGACCAGCGACCGGCTGATGGCCGAGGCGCGGCTGGGCGATGCGCGGCTGGATGGCGCCTATGCCTGGCGCACGCTGCTCGAACAGGGCACCGTGCTGGCCTTCGGCACCGATGCGCCGGTCGAAGCGGTCGATCCGCTGGCGGGGCTGGCCACCGCGATCAGCCGCATCGATGCTTCGGGCGAGCCTGCGGGCGGCTGGCATCCGGAAGAGGCAATTTCGCGCCAGCAGGCGATCGCCGCCTATACCGCCAATGCCGCCTACGCCGGATTTGCCGAGGGTCGCTTCGGGCGGCTGGTGCCGGGCGAACGCGCCGATTTCGTGTTCCTTTCCGCCGATCCGCTGCTGGCTACGCCTCCGCAGATGCGCGAAATCCGGGTGCTGGAGACGTGGATCGCGGGCCGCATGGTTTATGACGCGGCGGCGCCGAACCCGCTGATCGAGGGGCCCGATACGAACGGCGAGGCTGGGCGCTAGAGAAGCGCACCGTTAATCTGGCCCATATCCGGCGGCTTTGAAGCAATTTCTGCATTCGGGTGCGCTGAACAGGTGGCGGATGTCGCCGAGCGCATTGTTCAAGGCGTCAAAGGATCGTGCTGCGCGCTCGCTTCATGACCCTTGAAACCATTGCCCCGCTTGGCGAAAATCCCCTCATCATGCTCTCGGCTGTGCCCGGAGCATTGCCGGCCCCGACTGACGCCGGAATCCATGGGGCTACTCCCAAGCTAGGCTCAGAACCTGTTAAACTCACCCTTGAGGTTTGAGTCAGAATGGCTCGGCTGGAGGAAGGGAGGTGCAGGAATATGTCGATATTTCAAGCTTTCCTGACGCGGCAATGGGAATCCTTCGATTCACAAACCATGCGCTTGTCGCGGCGTCCGCACGATGCCTGAACGTTCGACCATCCAACCGGGAAAAATCGCCTCATCGTGAACGCCGCCGCACCAGCGTGGTGATCGTGAGGCGTCCCAGCGACGGATCATTGCTCAGATTCGTAGCACCCAGCATGCCTGAATGGAGGCAATTGGCCGGATAGACCACGATCCGGTTGAAGCGCAGCGGCGCGGCTCCGATCTGTTCGAACGCCCGATTCGATCCGCCCTGATAGCTCGACGCGGGCAGGCCAAACTGCCGGGCGTCGGCTGCCAGCGCCTGCTGGAAAAGCGCCACCCGGCCCGCATCTATCCGTTCGAACCCGGTTCTGCGATGGCGGTAGAACGCGGTTCCGGCAAACGGCGGTGCGCACAAATAATGCACGGCGGCGAGCAGATCGTCCTCGACACTGTCAAAATGGGGAATCAGCTGGATCGGGGCAAGATTGGCAGGGTCGTCGCAGGCGATGGCATAGGTGCAGTTGAGCAGTTCCAGTTCCGCCGCGGCACCGTTCGCGATGCCCGGCCCAAGCAGGGAAATCAGCCATTGGTCATACGCCAGGGGCACGGGTGCGCGCAGGCCAGGATAATAATCCCCCTCACGCCGGGCAAACGCCTGCCGTGCGGCAAATTCGCACAATCCTGATGCATCGGGATGGCAATCGTCGATAACCCACAATGGTACCGCTTCGGTGCCCAGGAATTGCGCTTGCGCCCCCCCCCACCGGTTCGGTGCCGTGCCATCCTTGCCGGCAGAATCGGACGCGGGCACTGCTCCTCTATCCTGCCGCCGGAGCGTGCCAGGCGGCCAGTTCCGCGTTCGTGGCATTCTTGCGCCGCACGAGGCCCGCAACATTGTCGAGCGACAGCATCATTGCCGTATAAAGCATCTTTTCCTCGAAGGTTTCGATCCGGTCGAAATGCTGCTCGAAATTGCGGTCATCGATCCCGTACAGCCCGGCGACCTCGATTTTTTCCCCGTCGTCCAGCACAATATCGAGCTTGATCTCGCTCAGCAAACCCAGGTCGGCGGCGGCCTGGGCGAACCGCCGCGTCGCCTCGTGCTGCTGCGAGAGGGTGGCCAGCATCGCCTGGATGCCCTGTATATACGCGCTGTCGCTGCCGTCCTCCTCGAGGATCCTGCATTCACCCTGCGGATCGATACCCGCGCTGTCGCCATCGATGCAGATCATGCCCTGCGCCGGATCCTCTCCGCCAATGTAGAACGGCAGCCGCCTGATGTTCAGCGGCACATAATCGGCATTGAACGCGGTCCCGTCCCAATAGAGGTTCTCGCGCGCCTTCAGCCCCAGCAAGGCGGCAGGATAGAACTGACCTGTCTCAAGGTCCTTGACGAAAAACAGCGGGAAGCAGCGCGAAGCCTGTCGCAGCTCGGCCCTCGACAGCGGAACGAGATGGGAGCCGGCTACCTCTCCGCATGCCTTGTCCGGATCAATCCGGAGGCTGCCATGCGCTGCGCGCGACAATTGCTGAAGGTGCATCTGCTGCTCCGATAGGCCCGATTGCTAGATCTTCTGAAATTCGTATTGCTCAAGCTTGCTCAAGAGGTCTCGCGTGGTGGGCAATTTGGCGATCAATTGTCGCTTCAGCGAAGCGTTGCGTTCGAAGGCCTGCTGCGCTGCCGCAGGATCACGCAGTGCATGGCGTTGCATGACGGGATCCATCTTGAAGCCCATCCCGAACAGCACATATTGGTAACTCGCCGCCGGGAACATCTCGTGCGAGCTGGAAAAATCGAGTTCGCTCGGCGAATTGTAGCGCCACAATTCCAGCTGATCGATCAGCCGCTGCGGGATCGATGCCGGATCGCGGTTGTCGCGCCAGAAAGCGGTATCGTCCCGCTCGCTGAGCACATAGTGGAGTTTGAGAAATTCGATCACGCGATCCCAGCGGTATTGGGTGATTTCGTTGTAGCGCGCGGCCACCACTTCCATCCCGGCGCGCGTTGCCGGTAGCATGGATGCGATGTATTCTGCCGAAAGTTCGATCATCACCAGCGCCGATGCTTCGAGCGGCTCGAGGAAACCCGCCGACATTCCCACCGCCACGCAATTATTCTTCCAGAATTTCGCCCTGTGGCCCGCCCGGATCCTGATCTCGCGCGTGCTCAGCTTGCTGAATTCCGGTCCGACGTAGGCTGCCAGTTCCGCTTCGACATCGTCACCCTCTGCATGGCTGCTCGAATAGACATAGCCAACCCCGCGCCGGTTCTTCAGCCCGATATCCCAGATCCAGCCGTGCTTCTGCCCGGTCGATACCGTATGCGAAACGATCGGGCTGTCATCGCTTTCATAGGGCACCTGCACCGCCAGCGCCCGATCGATGAAAAGGACATCGCGGCAATCTACGAAGGGCACCTCGAGCGCGCCGCCCAGCAACATCGAGGCAAATCCCGTGCAATCGACGAACAGGTCCGCTTCCAGCCTGCCGGTCCGCTGGCCGACGACCGCCGCGATGTCTCCGCTTTCGGTGCGTTCGACGCCATTCACATCGTCGAGAATGTGCTTCACCCCGAGCCGTTCGACACAATGTTCGCGAACCAGTTCGGCAAACAGATGCGCATCGAGATGGTAGGCGTAATTGGCAATGCCCCCGAATTCGGGCGATGTGATCAGTTTGGGCGCGCGGTGGCTTTCGCACAGCAGTTCCTGAAAACAAACCGCATCCGAAAACGACGGGGTTGCGGGATCTTCCAGCGAAGCGGCATTCCAGTAGGGTGCCAGATCTACCGTCGGGAAACCTTCGGGCAATACCAGCGGATGATAATAGAAATCATCGTCATGATCGGTGCGCCAGCGGGCAAATTTGGCCCCCTGCTTGAACGAGGCATTGCATCGCCGGACAAAATCGGTTTCCGAAATACCGATCTTCTTGAGCGTATTGCGCATGGTGGGCCAGGTGCCCTCGCCCACACCGATTATGCCAATGGTTTCGCTTTCAATAAGCGTAACCGAAAGCCCCGATCCATCGGGAAGCGAACGCTGCGCCGCGAGCAGGCCGGCGGTCAGCCAGCCAGCCGCGCCGCCCCCGACAATACAAACCGATCGGATCATTCTCGTCATCACACCCCGTCCGGTCGCCAGCGCGCATCATGGATTAGTTTCGCCGGTGTTGAAAGGGCCCGGTTCGGCAATACGCCGGACCGGGCCCCTTACAATTACACAGAACCCTGCATCAATAGGTGAAGCGGATACCGAAGTCGTAACGACGCCCGCTGTCTTCAACGCTCAGAAACTGGTTCGAGAAGAACGCTTCCTTGTTCGCGAATGCATTCAGGAGGTTCGAGACGCCACCAAACACCGCGAACTGGTCGTTGATGTGGTAGGTTGTGCTGGCATCAACTTGCGTGAAGGACTTCACCCTGGTTACAGCCTGCCCGGCACCGTTGAGCGGCGGCGGAGAGAGGAACTGGGTGAAATCATCGCGCCAGTTCACGGCCACACGCGCTTCCAGGCCGTTCTTGTCGTAAAACGCGATTGCGTTGGCCGAGTTGGAAAGGCCCGTAAGCGTGAACCTGTTGGTAAGATCCTGCGCATCGAGATCGGCGTTGCTCTGGACGCCTGTCGCATTGAGCAGGAAGCCGAAGCCGGTATCTCCAAACGTGTGCTGCCAGGCGAATTCCACGCCAGTAACCGTGGCTTCTTCGCCATTTTCCGGTGCGCTGATCGAGAATTGCGCAGGCAATCCGGTATTTGGATCGAGCAGCGGCGTTCCCTGATCGTTGAGCACCGCGCCGGTCGAGTTGTTGAGGACAATAAAGTTCGAAACTTCCTTGAGGAAACCGCCGAGAGCGACGTAGCTGCCGGGCGAGTAATACCATTCGACGGAAAGATCGAGATTGCTCGACTTGAACGGCTTGAGCTCTGCATTGCCGCTGGCGGCAACGAAATTGCCCGGCCGCAATGTCAGCAGGCTGGTTGCCGGAGACATCTGTTCGAGCGTGGGCCGCGTGATGGTTTGCGAAGCGGCAAAGCGCACCACGATGTCATCCGTCGCATCCAGCCGGAACGCCAGATTGGGCAGAATGTCGGTGTAGCTGTTGTTCACTTGCGTACGGGTGGTGCCCGCAGTCGTCACACCGAACTGCGTCTGGTCATTCGCCAACGGAACGATCGCGGTGAAGGCAGTGGCGAGGGCATCGACATGCGCCTGTGTGCGCTCGACGCGAACGCCAGCCACCAGGTTGAACGGCATATCGGCCAAAGTCCCGCCGAAATCGCTCTCGAGGTATCCGCCCCACACCCGCTCGCGCACGATGGTATCGTTGGCCAGCGGCGGATCGAAGGTGAAGTTGGGATTGGTCAGCCGCTGTTCGGCTGTAATCCCGTCGAACACCGCCTGCCCGTCGAAGGTCTGGAACTGGGTGGTCAGGTTCTGGACGCCTGGAACCCCGTTGAGGAAGTTATCGCCGGCGTTAAAGGTCGAGATAGCGACGCCAGGAGGGGCAGGAATGTTGAATCCGCAGGTCGTGCAACCGGTTCCGCCATCGTTCGAATAAAACCCGGTATTCTTCTGATCGCGCGAGAAATACGTGCCCCACGACAGGCTCCGCAGGCCTTCATCGCTATCGCCTTCATAGGTGAAGTCGCTGCGTACCTGGAAAACCTTGTCGTTGATGCCGAAGCCGCGCAGCAGCATGACATGCTGGCACAGCGGCTGGCCGGCCCCGGCCACGGTGGCATTGGCCGGAACGCCCGAATCGGTTGTCCCAACGCCCGAACCGCACTGGGCACCGACCTGACCCCCGACAAGCGGAAGAGTTTCGGTGATTTGCGGGAGCAGATCTCCGGCATTCTGCTGATACCGCACCGAACCGGTGAGGAAACCGAGCAGCGCCAGCGACGATTGCGCACCATTGTTGGCGAACTGCTGCGCCTGCGAATAGGAAACATCGAAAGCCGCATTGAGCCTGTCGCTCACGTTCCAGTCCAGATTGCCGCCGACCTGCCAGGTCTCGGTTTCCTTGTCGAAGGTCT
The DNA here is from genome assembly GCA_041740775.1 of Alteraurantiacibacter sp. GTDB lineage: Bacteria > Pseudomonadota > Alphaproteobacteria > Sphingomonadales > Sphingomonadaceae > Alteraurantiacibacter. Next base: position 6,458 of record JBGSLI010000340.1, read on the forward strand.
TGTGGTGGAAATCGGTAGAGACGCCGGTGGCTTGCGTCAGGTCGATCGCGGTGCCGTTCTCGTCGGTGGCGACGTTGGTCAGGTTCGAAGCGGTGAACCAGTGCCCGAACGAACGCGCCGATGTGTCGTTGTCGAATTTGGAATACAGCCCGTCCACGGTAACGACCATGTCGTTGTTGGGGCGATATTGCAGCGCCACCGTGCCGCCATAACGTTCGCGGCTTTCCTCGGTCACACCTCGGTCGAAATTCTGCGGGATGAACAGATTGCCGTTCGGGTTTTCGGCGGAAACAGTTCCCGCGCCGCCATTTACCTGCGCCAGCGGCACGCCGGGATTGACCAGAAAGCCGTCGGTCTTGGCGAAGCTCAATTCTGTCTGGCGCTGGCTGTAGCTGCCCGAAATCAGGACGCCGAAGGTGTCATCGGCAAAGGTGTTTGAAATCAGGAAGTTTCCGTCAGGAGAAGCTTCCTGCGAATTTTCCTCGTAGTTGCCGCCAAGCGTGGCCGAAACCTTCAGGCCGTTGAAGTCGAAAGGCCGCGCCGTCTGGATCGACATCGTCGAACCCACGCCGCCCGATTGCAGCCGCGCGGTCGACGATTTGTAGACCTGCACGCCCGAAATCAGTTCCGAAGCCAGCGTGTCGAACGAGAAGGCACGCCCGCCGGCCTGGCTCGGATCGGTCGAAGTGGCGATCTGGCGGCCGTTGACGAGCGTGGTGTTGAATTCAGGGCCGAAGCCGCGGACCGTGACGAAGGCACCTTCGCCGCCCGAACGGTCGATCGAAACGCCGGTAATGCGCTGCAATGATTCGGCGACGTTTGCGTCGGGCAGTTTGCCGATATCCTCGGATGCGATGGCATCGACGATACCCGAAGAATTGCGCTTGATATTGCGCGCGCTTTCGAGACTGGCCCGGATGCCGGTGACCACGATGTCCTGGCCTTCTGCTGCCGCAACCGCTTCCTGTGCCTGGGCCGAACTGGCCGCGCAGATCGTCGCCAGCGACGACGAAGTGATTAACAATATGCGTGAAAGACGCCTCATAACTCTCTCCTCCAGGTTCCGCGATCGTGGCTCGCCAGCTTTGGCGGCACACATCTGCGATATCGATCCGTTTGCATCGACTTGACCGCTATCGTGCAAAAAATTGCATAAAAGAAGGCACATTTTGCATTTCTTCGCTTTGCCGGGTGGATATTCATGCAACCCTGTTGCAAAAGGCACACAGAAATACGTATGCGCGGCTTACAGGTCCGGGCATCCTTGCGCGGACCGGCTTGCTGGAGGGAAGCGAGCAAGGGCGCATCGGCAGACGGTGCAGGGGGATAAGATTTGATTGACGAGAAAAATCCGGACTTTGGGCCGGTCAGGAGGTTAGCCGATCTGGCGCTGCTGACGGGGCTTTCGGCATCGACGATTTCGCGCGCGCTGCGCGACGATCCACGAATCAACGAGACGACCAAGAGCCAGATCTGGCAGAAGGCGCACGATTACGGTTTCCCGGTGGGAAAATATCTGGGGTTGCAGGCCAGTTGCCACGGACAGATCCACATCGCAATTCCGCGCCTTCCTTCAAGGACCAGCAGCCTGAAAGAGCCCTTCCTGCTGGAACTTCTCGCGCATATCGGAGACGAAGCGCGCGATTGCGATTGCGATCTCGTTCTCAGCGCGATCTCGCCCACGAACGAAGACGAACTTGAAGCCTTCTTCAAGACAACCGCGAACGGGTCGGCAATCATTCTGGGGCAGGGATTGCTCCACGATGCGCTGAACAAGGCGGCCCAGCGGTGGCGCAATTTCGTCGTCTGGGGCGCGCGGATGGCAGACCAGCTTTATTGTTCGATCGGCAGCGACAATTTCGGCGGCGGCTACAAGGCGACCTCGCATCTGGTGCGCACCGGCCACGGAAATCTGCTGTTCCTGGGCGATACGCTGGGTCCGGAAATGAGCCAGCGCCACGAAGGTTTTCAAACGGCCGCGCGTGAACTGGGCGCGGTTGCCTCGCTGGCGGAATGCCGGCTCGATGTCGATGCTGCATCTACCGCGATCGAGAACGTCCTCCGGTCGGGTCGTCCGGTCACGGGAATCTTTTGCGTCAACGACGTGACCGCAATCGGTGCGATCAACACTTTTTCCAAGCACGGCATCGCAATTCCTGCGGATGTCAGCATCATCGGCTATGATGATATCGAATATTGCCAGTTCATCCGCCCGCGCCTGTCAACCGTTTCGCAGAATTCGATCCGTGCCGCGCGGATGCTGGTGGCCAAGGCGATGGCGCGCGACCTGAGTGCTGCGGATTCGGAATTTCTGCCCACCGAACTGATCGTCCGCGAAACCTGAGTATCTGATTCAAAGGTTTCTCGATGAGTTGGGAAAGGGGTGTCTGTCCAATCGCAACTGTCTCCGATTGGCGAAGTCCGGCTCGATTGAATTGAGATCGTGGCTATAGGGCAAGAGAGGAACAAAAGGCCTGCGGATTGCTCCAGAGCCCTTCTGACCGTCCCGGACAGGCGCGCTATTTTGCTCCGTCACCCGCCGTCTTCGCTCCGGCTTCGGCCTGCGCCGCTTCTTCCTCGCGCAGCGCGCGTTCCTTCGCCGCCTTCTTCTCGCCCAGCCGCATCAGCACCAGCGAACCTTCGAACAGCAGCAGCAGCGGCGTGGCGAGCATGATCTGCGAAACCACATCGGGCGGGGTAATCAGCGCCGCCACCACGAACACCGCCACCACCACATAACGGCGCGCGCCCGCAAGTTGCGCGCGCGATACCAGGCCTGCGCGGTTGAGCAGCATCAGCAGCACCGGCAGCAGGAAGCTGACCCCGAAGGCGAGAATGAACTGCATCACCAGATCGAGGTAATCGCCCATCGCGGGCAGCGCCTGCGCCTGCAATCCCCCGGCATCGCCCTGAAAGCCCAGGAACCAGGTAAAGGCCAGCGGCATCACCACAAAATAGGCGAGCGACCCGCCCATAATGAACAGCACCGGGGTGGCGATCAGAAACGGCAGAAAGGCGCGCTTCTCGCGCGCATAAAGCCCCGGCGCGACAAAGGCCCATAGCTGGTTGGCGATGATCGGGAAGGCGAGGAAGAAGGCGGCAAACAGCGCCACCTTGATCTCCACGAAGAAGGCTTCGTAAAGCCTTGTGTAGATCAACTGCCCCTGCCCTTCGGGAAAGGCGCGGGTGAGCGGGCGCACGAGGAAGCCGAAAATCCGGTCGGCAAAATAGAAGCATACCGCAAAGGCCGCGCCCAGCGCCGCCACCGCGCGCACCAGCCGTTTGCGCAATTCGATCAGATGATCGAGCAGCGGGGCCTGCGAATCGTCGAGATCCTTGATCCGGAAGGCCATCGATCAGCTCTCCCGCGCCTGATCCGCCGGAGGAGGAGGCGTGGCGGAATGCGCTTTATCCGCATCGGGTGCGGTCTCCTCCGATGGGGCCTGCATTGCGCGTTCCGCTGCGGCTGCTGTGGCGCCCGCCTCCTCGGCGGCAGCCTGCTGCTTGGCCGCGATGATCTTGAGCTCTTCCGCCTTCTGCGGCGTCATCGCGGCGGGATAGGCCCCGGTCGGCTCCATTTCGGCGGGCGCGCCTTCGGGATGTTCGCGCATGATCTTTTCGTTCTGCGCCTTCCACTTCTTTTCCATGTCCTCCAGCTCGGCCTCGCGCACCATCGCGTCCAGCCCGGTGCGGAAATGGGAAGACAGTTTGCGCAGCTTGCCCACCCAGCGCCCCACCGTGCGGAGCGCCAGCGGCATATCCTTGGGGCCGATCACCAGAATCGCCACAATCATGATGAGCAACAATTCGGTTGCGCCGATATCAAACATGGCTGCGGCGCTCTTGCTGCCGGATCAGGAAGCGTTGGTGTCGCGCGGTGTCGCCGTTTCGGTTGGCGCTTCGGAAGCCGCCGGGGCGGATGAAGGAGCCGGCGCTTCGATGCGCGGAGCGGGTTCGGAAGAGGCGCGCGCCTCTTCGCTCATTCCCTTCTTGAAACTGCTGATACCCTTGCCGAAATCGCCCATCATTTCCGAAATGCGCCCGCGCCCGAACAGGACGAGCACGACGATGGCGACGATCAGAATTTGCCAAATACCTGGCTGCATGCGTATTTCCTCGTGGTAAGCCTACATGCCCAATCTAGGCGCTTTCGTCCGGAATTTCCACCTTTGCTGCGGGGACGGCATCGCGAGTGCCAACGCCAACCGCTTCTTCGGTAAATTCGTCGGTTCCGGATTCGTCGGTATTATCCTCCGCCTCGGCCCCGGCGGCAAGCGCTTCTTCATGCCGCGCCACCATCTCGTCATAGGCATCGTCCACCGGATCGAGCAGGCCGGCCGCCCTCAGTTCGTCCAGCCCCGGCAATTCCTTGCGCGATTGCAGGCCGAAATGGCTGAGAAACTCGGGCGTGGAGGCATAGATCACCGGGCGGCCGGGCACTTCACGCCGCCCCGCCGCGCGCACCCAGCCCGCTTCCATCAGCACGTCCAGCGTGCCCGCGCTGGTCTGCACCCCGCGGATCGCCTCGATCTCCGCCCGGCTCACGGGTTCGTGATAGGCCACGATCGCCAGCACTTCGGTGGCCGCACGGCTGAGGCGGCGGGCCTGCTCCCTCTCGCGGCGCAGCAGATGCGCCAGATCGGGCGCAGTCTGGAACTGCCAGCGGTTCCCGCGTTCCACCAGCACCACCCCGCGCCCATTGTAACAAGCCTGCAATTCATCCAGCGCCGCGCGCACATCGGCATCGCCCAGATGCGCCGAAATCTGTTCGCGCGTCAGCGGTTCTTCGGCGGCAAACAGGCAGGCTTCCACCGCGCGGGCGAGATCGGAGGGGGGAGTCATTCCCCTGTCCCCCTTTCGTCATTGCGAGGAGCGAAGCGACGCGGCAATCCAGTCCCGGCCCCGGCAAATACACGCAACCCACAAGACTGGATTGCTTCGCTACGCTCGCAATGACGAACTACTCTCATCGCGCGCTCACCCGCCGCAGATGCAGCGGCCCGAACGCCGCTTCCTGCCGCAGTTCCGCGGTCGGTGCAATTGCCGCGGCCCGTCGGACTGTTTCCAGAATTCCGCGGCGGCGTTCCCACGATTCTCCCGCCTGGGTGGCCCGGGCCTCCGCCAACAGGGACCGCCAAAGTTCCCGTTGGGACAACGCTTCCGCCTGCTCCGCCCGTTGCTGTTCGCGCAGGGCCACAGACTGCATCCGCGTGGCTCGGAATCCCTGCCACCAAGCCGCTACGGCAAGGATCAGGACCGTCGCCAGAACCACACCCACCACCGTATTGGCGCGGAGCAGACTGCGCCGGAGGGAATCCCGGCGGGACGCCAGGTCGCCCGCGCCGGCCGCAGGCGCCACCGGATCTGATTCAGGGACATGGGACGGGTCGGACACCGGCCACTGATTAAACCAACCCCAGGCCGGACGCCTACGTGAAACTGGCCACCTCCGTCTGACGTCCGATGTATCTCCCGCTGAATTCTACCGGGGACTGCTCGGTCCCGCACCGCAGCGGGCAACTCACGAGGTTCGCTCCATCGCCCCGGTGTCGGGAGAGGAGTTTCTCAACGCCGCCTTCGTGCGCGCCGATCCTGAATCGGATCCGATCCGCCTGACCGGCCCGGAAGGATTTTTCGTGGTGTACACGTCTGAACCCGGCCTGAAGAGTACGCTCATCCTCGCCCGGGTGGACGTCACGGGAAGGATCATCTGGAAGATCGACACCGGCCTCGACCGCTTCCTGCTCCGTCAGATTCTCCCGGATGCCCGTCACATCGCTTTCGTTGGCACCACGCTTCCGGTCCCGGGTAAGGTGTCGGAACCGTTGCTGCTGGTGGTCGAGGCTCTCAAACCGGCACGATTTCAACCACCTCGTTGTGGCGGTAGGGGTGATTCGAATTTAGGGAGTCGGCGCTGCCCACACCCAACGGTACCTCTTCAAATCCACTCGTTTCTACCGTTTCTACCCATTCCCTATTGGCGTTCATTCGTGTTCATTCGCGGTTGGTCTGCGGGGTTCCGGCTGAGCGTTGAGAGAAAAACGCGAAAACAGGGTAGTTACTAACGTAGTCTTGGTTTGAGGGAATAATGCGCTCCTGGCCCTAGCCCTTGGTTGCTCTCAATTTTCAACTCGCTTCAGGGCGTGGCCTTGCGCACGAAGCACGCTTTTAAGCCGATGGAGATTCCCTCCATTTTGCAGGAAATCTCGTGATCCCCATCGACTAGACGGATGGGCTTGGATTTGGTCCCGCCCTTGAGCACCTGGGACGAACCCTTGAGCGGGAGATCCTTGATCAAGACGACCTGATCGCCGTCGGCCAATATCGTTCCGTGGGCGTCTTTGACCACCCGCGCCTTCTCGGGTTCCGCCGCTTTTTCCCACTCATGGCCGCAGGTAACGCATTCCCAACGTTCGGAATGTTCCAAAACTTCGGTCATTTCGCACATTGGACAGGCCGGTTGACTCATAAAGGTCAAAGCCTATTCCAAACCCGGTGAACGCCTCAATGTCGGATCCCGGGGTCCTGGGGTGAATTATTGCGACCGCGAACGTTCAATAAGTTCCAGGTCGGCCTTGGCCCGGGCATCGCCGGCGTCCGCCCGCCGCAACAGTTCCTGAGTCAACGTCTGCGCGGTTTCTTCCACGGTTTGCAACTGCTCCGGAGACAGTCCCGGAACCTGTTTGGCTGTCTGCAGCGCCACCACGCCCTGTCCCAGGTCGTTGGTCTTGACCGCCGCAATGGCCAGTTCAATGGCAGGGACGTCCGAGG
>JBGSLI010000341.1:0-3061 GCA_041740775.1 Alteraurantiacibacter sp.
GGCCGAACGGATCGCCGCCGAAAGCGCGCTGCGGGCAGGGCCCACCGCCGCCTCGGAGGAACTCCAGGCCAGATTGTATTCGCTGCGCGCCGATCTGGTTTCGCAGCGGGCCGCGCTGCTCAGCCAGTTCCAGCCCGAATACCCGCCAATTCAGGCGCTTTCCGGACAGATTGCCGACGTCGATAAGGAAATCGCCGATGCCGATGAACGTTACAGAACCAATCTGAGCCGGGGGTATCAGGCTGCGGTGCGGAACGAGAACGAACTTCGCGCGGTACTCAATTCGCTGACTGCGGAATATCTGTCCGAACAGAATGCCACGATCCAGTACAATATTCTGCGCCGCGAAGTGGATACCAACCGCGAATTGTATGACGGGCTGTTGCAACGCTACAAGGAAATCGGCGTCGCGGGCGTGGAGGCAAGCAACGCGCAGATGGTGGATGCGCCGGAAATGCCCCAGCGCCCCTCCAGCCCCAATCTGCTGCTCAATCTCATCCTTGGCGTACTGGGCGGTTCGGCCATCGCCGCCGGTTTCCTGTTCGTACGCGACCAGATCGACCGCAGCCTGCGCGATCCGTCGGACGTGAAGGAAAAGCTCGGCATCCCCTTGCTCGGAACCACCCCACGCGTGAACGAGGAAGATATCGCCCAGCAGATCGAGGATCCGATCAGCGAGTTGAGCGAGGCGCATCTTTCGATCAGCAACATGCTCGAAATGTCCACCGCCAAGGGCTTCCCCGGCCTGCTGATGTTGACCAGCGCGACGCCGAGCGAAGGCAAATCGAGCACCGCAATCGCGCTTGCGCACCTGCTCGCCCGGCAGAACCGGCGCGTTTTGCTGGCCGATTTCGATCTGCGCAACCCGACCGTGGCCAAACGTCTCGGACTGAACGAGGAGTTGGGCGTTTCCACCTGCCTGACCGGCCACGGCGATCCCGAATCGATCATCCAGCGCGATATTGCCGCCAATCTCAGCGTGTTGCCCGCCGGCCCGATCCCGCCGAGTCCGGGCGAACTGCTGTCGGCCGGGGTTGCAGGCGAACTGCTCGAACGGCTGCGCGGACAATTCGATCACATCATTGTCGATGCTCCCCCGGTGATGGGGCTGGCCGATGCGCTTTCGCTGGGCCGGATCGTTGATGGGGCAGTGTTCATCATCGAGGCAAACCGCGTTTCGCTGCGCCAGCTTTCGGCCGCGCTCGATCGCCTCCACCGCGGCGGCACCAACGTACTGGGCGGGGTGGTGACCAAGATCGATGCGCGCGATACGCTTTACGGCTATGGCTACGGCTACGGCTATGGTTACGGCGACAAGGCGAGGGCCGAAGCGAGAGCGCAGGCCGAGGCGTGAACAAAGCCGGGCAAAGCAGGCGGACCGCGATCATGCGAGCAAAGAAGATCGGCTTTGGGCTCATCATGCTGGTGCTGGCAGCGATGGGTTTCGTCCATGCCGCAGCCGAAGTCTCGCCCAAGGGGATGGGGCTGGTTGTCGAAACCCCCACCACGCTCAGCGCTTCGACCACATCGTCGCGTGTCGATCTGCTCTCGCGCCCTTCGCTCCGGCAGGATGAAGTGACCGGGGCTTTGATTGCAGGCAGATTGCCCGAAAGCCTGCTGCGCGACGCGCGTTCCGCCTTCCTGCGCGATCCGCTGGAGATCACCAATGCGCGCGTGCTCGTGCTGGGCAGCACCTTTGCCGATGATGCCGATCGCTTCGCGGCGATGCGACTTGCCGTCGCGCTCAGCCGGAGGGACAGCATTTCGCTGCTTTGGCTGAGCCAGCAATTTGCCGCCGCGCAGGATGTGGACGGGCTGCTGCGCAATCTCGATGCGCTGCTGCGGACCGACCGGGGTGCGCGCGAGAACGCGGTTGCCTCGCTGGTGGGCGTGCTGGCGGTCCCCGATGGCGATGCGCTGCTGGGCGATCTGATCCGCGCGGAGCCCGAATGGGAGGCCAATTTCTGGAATGCCTTCGTGCGCAATCCGGTGGCGCTGGAAAACGGCGCGCGCTTCTTTCGTCAGTCAGGGCTGAAATTCACCCGGATGGAACCCTATCTGCGCGACGTGTATGTGCAGGGATTGATCGACAGCGGCAATATCGGCGCGATGATCGAGATCATCCGCCTCACTCCCGATCTGCGCGAGGGCATCAGCGATCTTGCGAATGGCGAATTCTCGGCAGGCACGGGCGACAATCCGCTCGACTGGCGCACCGCCAACAGCGGCAATTTCGTCGCCCGCGTGGTGCCTTCCAGCAATGTGCTGGAGATCAATGCCAGCCCCGGCTCTTTTGGCGTGGCGGCATCGCGCATAGTCGAATTCGATGGTGCGGCAGAACTTTCCATCGCGCTGGCGCAGCCGGTGGCCGATCCGGCGCAGTTAACGCTGAGCGCGGTCTGTGCCGAGGGCGAGCCGCGACTGCTCGGCGCAATCGTGCTGCAACCGGGCGAATCCGCGGGGCGCGCGCGCATTGCGCCGGGGGATTGCGATTTCGGCCTCCTCGGGCTCGATTTCCGCGTGGAACAGGGCCGCGACGGGGCGATTTTCGAGATTGCCGCGATCGCAATGCGCTGATACCAGTGTGGCGAAATTGCGTCAGTCAGCGGGCGCGCGCAAGAAATCTTTCGCTGGGATGAATAATCGGCTCGCGAATGTAACCTTTGCCACATTGCGGCCGAAATGTGGAAGGTGGGGAATATCGCAGCGCCTTCTGTTGCGCTGCTTCATACCTACAGCTTGCTCGCAGGCGGCCGGTAGCGGACCTTGTCCGGGCTTTCTGTGAAACCGGGAACTGGCGTAACCCGGATCGAATTGCGCCAAACCTTGGAAGACGGGGAATTTTACCTATGAAGAATGCCAAACTTGCATCCATGCTTGCCATCGTCGGCGGCCTGGCCGTGGCCACCTCTGCCTGTTCGCAGGAAGCCGAAACTGCTCCTTGCGCGGCTGCTGCCGATCAGATGAGCAATGCCTGTGCTGCGGCTGGTTGCGATGCTGCTGCCTGTGCGGCGGCCGGTTGCGACGCGGCGGCATGCGCTGCTGCTGGTTGCGAAGCGGC
>JBGSLI010000342.1:0-5768 GCA_041740775.1 Alteraurantiacibacter sp.
GCCAGCGCCGCGCCGCCCGCCAGCGCCAGGCGCGGGTTGCGCTCTGCTGGCATCCGCCCGAACAGCACCCACATCAGCGCCAGCGCCAAAGCGCCCGCGTTGACGGCGATCATCCGCGCGGGCGCGTCGAATGTGTAGAGGTATGCCAGCCCGCCCAATGACGGGAGCAACAGGGGCAGGGTGAGCCGCCAGCGATCAAAGGCCCGCGCGCTCACCCTCGCCCGATCACATGTGGATCGGCTTGCCCGTCACCGCCATCGCCGCTTCCTTGAGCGCTTCGGCATGGGTCGGGTGCGCGTGGCAGGTGTAGGCGATATCTTCGGAGGTCGCGCCGAATTCCATCGCGACGCAGGCCTCAGCGATCATCGATCCGGCGAGGCTGGCGATGATCCACACGCCCAGTACGCGGTCGGTCTCGGCATCGGCGATCACCTTCACAAAGCCTTCGGTGTCGCGGTTGGCCTTGGCGCGGGAGTTGGCCATCATCGGGAACTTGCCGACCTTGACCGCGAGCCCGCGTTCCTTGGCCTGTTCCTCGGTGATGCCGACACCTGCGATTTCCGGTGCGGTGTAGACGACGCTGGGGATCACATCGTGGTTCACGATGCCGGTAAGGCCCGCGATGTTTTCGGCCACCGCGATGCCTTCATCCTCGGCCTTGTGCGCGAGCATCGGGCCGGGGACGACGTCGCCGATGCCCCAGATGTTCGGCACCGCCGTGCGGAAATCGTGGTCGATCTCGATCTGGCCGCGGGCGTTGGTGCTGAGACCGGCCTTGTCGAGCGCGAGGCCATCGGTGTTTGGGCGGCGGCCGATCGCGACCAGCACATGGCTCGCTTCGAGCGTCTGCGCGTCACCGCCCGCTGATTTCTCGATGGTGAGGGTGACAGACTTGCCTGCAACGCTCGCGCCCGTCACCTTGTGGCCGAGCATCATGGCCATGCCCTGCTTCTTGAACACCTTCTGCGCTTCCTTGCGCACATCCCCGTCCATGCCGGGGAGCAGCTGGTCGAGATATTCGACCACGGTGACCTTGGCGCCGAGACGACGCCACACCGAGCCAAGCTCCAGCCCGATAACGCCGCCACCGATCACCACGAGGTGTTCGGGCACTTCATCGAGATCAAGCGCGCCGGTGCTGTCGACGATCCGCTTACCCGCATTGTCGACGGTGACGCCGGGGAGAGGGGTGACGCTGGAGCCGGTGGCGATCACGATGTCCTTCGCGGTGACTGTCTCGCCGCCGACATTGACCGTATGCGCATCTTCAAACGCCGCGTGGCCCTTTAGCCAAGCGACCTTGTTTTTCTTGAACAGGAATTCGATCCCGCCGGTCAGCTCGCCCACGGCCTTGGTCTTCTCGGCCATCATCTTGCCGAGATCGAGTGTCGGGGTGGCGGTGATGCCCCAGGTGGCGAAGTGGCCGTTCGCGGCCTCATCGAACAGCTCCGAGCCGTGGAGCAATGCCTTTGACGGAATGCACCCGACATTGAGGCAGGTGCCGCCGAGGGTGGCACGGCTTTCGACGCAGGCGGTCTTCAGTCCCAGCTGCGCCGCGCGGATCGCCGCGACATAGCCGCCGGGGCCGGCACCGATGATGAGAACGTCGTAATCATATTCAGCCATTCTGGCCTCCGTCCCGCATGGCCTTCGACAATCTTGGGCTGGGCGGTTTCTGGTTCAATCCGGTCAAGCACATCATCCGCTCATCCTGAGCTTGTCGAAGGATCACGCGCAATCCAGGCCTCACAAATCGATCAGCATCCGCATCGGGTCTTCGATCGCTTCCTTGATGATCTTGAGCGCGGTTACCGCCTCGCGCCCGTCGATGATACGGTGATCGTAGCTTAGCGCCAGATACATCATCGGGCGGATCACCACTTCGCCGTTGACCGCAACGGGGCGATCCTCGATCCGGTGGAGGCCGAGCACGGCGGACTGCGGCGGGTTGATGATGGGGGTGCTCATCAGCGATCCGAACACGCCGCCGTTGGAAATGGTGAAGGTGCCGCCCTTCATGTCTTCCATCGTCAGCGCGCCATCCTTCGCACGCTTGCCGAAATCGGCGATGGCGAGTTCGATCTGGGCAAAGCTCATCGCATCCACATTGCGCACCACCGGCACCACCAGCCCGTTGGGCGCGGAAACCGCGACCGAGAGATCAACGTAATCGTGATAGACGATCTCGTCCCCGTCGAGTTGGGCGTTTACCGAGGGCACATCCTTCAGCGCCAGCGCGGCGGCCTTGGCGAAGAACGACATGAAGCCCAGCTTGATGCCGTGCTTCTTCGCGAACAGATCCTTGTAGGCTTCGCGCGCCTCGATCACTGCGGTCATGTCGCAATCGTTGAAGGTGGTGAGCAGCGCGGCTTCTTCCTGCGCGCCCTTCAGCCGTTTGGCGATGGTCTGGCGCATCCGCGTCATCTTGACGCGCTCCTCGCGCCGCTCGCCCGCCGGGGCAGAAGTCGCGGGAGAAGGTGCCGGAGAAGATGGAGCGGGCGCGCTTTCGCCGCTTTTCTTCGCCTCGGCGGCGGCGATCACGTCTTCCTTGGTCAGCCGCCCGTCCTTGCCGCTGCCCTTGATCGCGGTGGGATCGACCCCGTGTTCGATCACCGCGCGGCGCACGGCGGGCGACATGGTGACTTCTGTATTGCTGCCTGCATCAGCCTCTTTGGCCGCAGCAGGAGCGGGAGCAGGCGAGGGAGCCGGAGAGGGCGCAGGGGAGGCGGCAGGCGCTGCTTTGGAGGCATCCGCGCCTTCCTCCACCGTGGCGATCACCGCGCCCACTTCCACCGTTGCGCCCAGATCCACCTTCAATTCGCCGATCACGCCCGCGACGGGTGAGGGGACTTCGATAGCCACCTTGTCGGTTTCGAGGCTGGCGATCGGTTCATCCACCGCCACCTTGTCGCCGGGCTGCTTCAGCCATTCGCCGATGGTGGCCTCGGTAACCGATTCACCCAGCGTGGGGACTTTGACTTCGGTGGTCATCGGATTGGGTTCCTCAGCTTGGTTTCTTGGGGGACCGCGCGGCGCGGGTGGCGGCGGGCCTGGCAGTGCCGGAAAGTCCCAGCGCGGCCGATACGAGTTCTTCCTGCTGCGCCTGATGGCGCTTGGCAAATCCGGAGGCGGGGGAAGCGGATTCCTCGCGCCCGGCATAGGTGGGGCGCATGCCCTTGTGCCCGGCGGCGGTAAGCGCATCCTCGATCCGGCGTTCGACGAAGAACCACGCGCCGTTGTTCTTGGGTTCTTCCTGACACCAGACCACTTCTTCAAGCCCGGTCAGGCGTTTAAGCCGTTCCGCCAGCGGTTCTCCAGGGAAGGGATAGAGCTGTTCGATCCGCACGATCGAGACATCTTCCACGCCTTCTGCATCGCGCTTTTCGAACAGATCATAGGCCACCTTGCCCGAACACAGCACCAGGCGGCGGATCTTTTCTTCGGGCAGTTCGGCCTTGTCCGAAAGGATGCGCATGAAGTGGCTGTCGCCCATGAACCATTTGGCTTCGCTGCGGGCCATCGGGTGGCGCAGCAGGCTCTTGGGGGTCATGATGATCAGCGGTTTGCGGAACGGACGCAGCATCTGGCGGCGCAGCACGTGGAAATAATTGGCCGGGCTGGTGATGTTGCACACCTGGATATTGTCGTTCGCGCACAATTGCAGGAAGCGTTCGAGCCGGGCAGAGGAATGTTCCGGCCCCTGGCCTTCGAACCCGTGCGGCAGCAGCAACACCAGCCCGTTGGCGCGCAGCCATTTGGCCTCGCCCGCAGCGATGAACTGATCGATCATCACCTGCGCGCCATTGGCGAAATCGCCGAATTGCGCTTCCCACATCACCAGCGTCTTGGGATCGGCAAGTGCAAAGCCATATTCAAAGCCGAGCACGCCGAATTCGCTCAACGTGGAATCGTAAACCTCGAACTTGCCATGCGGAAGGCTGGCGAGCGGGATGTATTTGTCCTCGGTCTTCTGATCGACCCAGATCGCGTGCCGCTGACTGAAGGTGCCGCGGCCCGAATCCTGGCCCGAAAGGCGCACCCCGAAACCCTCTGTCACCAGGCTGCCGAAGGCGAGCGCTTCGGCCGTCGCCCAGTCGAAACCGGTGCCGCTTTCAAACATTTCGCGCTTGGCGGCGAGCACGCGGCCCAGCGTCTTGTGGATCGCCAGATCATCAGGAACGGTTGTGAGCGTGCGGCCGAGGCTGTCGAACAGCTTTTTCGGCAAAGCGGTTTCCACATTGCGGCGCGCGGTTTCGGGATCGGCGGGCTTGTGCAGCCCGCTCCACCGCCCGCCGAACCAGTCCGCCTCGTTGGGAAGATAGCTTTTCGCGGCTTCGAATTCCTCTTCGAGATGCGCGATGAACGCCTCGCGAATGGCGGGCGCGGTGCCCGGATCGATCACCCCTTCGTCCAACAGGCGGTCCGAGTAGATTTCGCTCACGCGCGGATGCTTGCCGATCGCATCATACATCAGCGGCTGGGTGAATTTTGGCTCGTCACCCTCATTGTGGCCAAAGCGGCGATAGCACCACATGTCGATGACGATATCGCGTTTGAACTTCTGCCTGTATTCGATGGCGAGTTTGCAGGCGAAGGTCACCGCTTCGGGATTGTCTCCGTTCACATGCAGGATGGGCGCCTGCACCCCTTTGGCGACATCGCTGGGGTAGGGGGAATTGCGCGCGAATTTGGGGCTGGTGGTGAAGCCGATCTGGTTGTTGATCACGAAATGCAGGCAGCCGCCGGTATCGTAGCCGCGCACGCCCGACAGGCCGAGGCATTCCCATACCACGCCCTGGCCGGCAAAGGCAGCGTCGCCATGCAGCAATACGGGCAATACCTGTCCCTTGTCCGCCAGATCGTCGCGGATGGCCTGTTGGGCACGCACCTTGCCCAGCACAACCGGGTTTGCTGCTTCCAGATGGCTGGGATTGGCAATAAGGCTGAGATGAACGCTGATCCCGTCGAATTCGCGGTCGGTGCTCGAACCCAGGTGGTATTTGACATCGCCCGATCCGCCAACATCTTCGGGATTGGCGCTGCCGCCGGAAAATTCGTGGAAGATCACCTTGTAAGGCTTGGCCATCACATTGGCGAGCACGTTGAGTCGTCCGCGATGGGCCATGCCGAAAACGATCTCGCGCACGCCGGTGGAGCCGCCATATTTGATCACCGCCTCCAGCGCCGGGATCATCGCTTCGCCGCCGTCCAGCCCGAACCGCTTGGTGCCGACATATTTCCTGCCGAGGAACTTCTCGTATTCCTCGCCCCGGATCACTGCCTTCAGGATGCCTATCTTCCCATTGGCGGTGAACTGGATGGTGTCTTCGGGGCTTTCGAACTTGTCCTGCAGGAAGCGCCGTTCCTCGGTATCGGCGATGTGCATGTATTCGAGGCCGACGTGGCCGCAATAGGTGCTGCGCAGCGCCGCATACAGATCGCCCACCTTGACCCAATCGAAGCCGAAGGCACCGCCGACATAGACTTCCTTGTCTTCCTGTCCGGCAAAGCCGTGCCAGGCGAGCGACAGTTCTTCGGGCGTTTCGCGGTTAGACAGGCCCAGCGGATCGAGATCGGCCGCCAGATGGCCGCGCACCCGATACAGCCGGATCAGCATCATCGCGCGGATCGAATCATTCGCCGCTGCCTCGATGCTGGCCGCGTCGGTGGGCTTGCCCGCCTTCGCCGCCGCCTGTTGCACCGCGATGGCCATGTCGGTCGGGTCCATCGCCGCCGCCAGATCGCCCGCAGCATCGGCCAGCGGCCAG
>JBGSLI010000343.1:0-7091 GCA_041740775.1 Alteraurantiacibacter sp.
GCGGCTGTTTGCCGGGCGCTATCACGTGCTCGGCGGGCGGCTTTCCGCGCTCGATGGCGTGCGGCCCGAAGACCTCGCCATCGATTCGCTGCTCGGCCGGGTGGAAGCGGGCGGGGTGGACGAGGTGGTGCTGGCGATGAACGCCACTCTCGAAGGGCAGACCACCGCGCATTACATCGCCGAACGGCTCGAAGGCCTGCCGGTGCGGGTGACGCAACTGGCGCATGGCCTGCCGGTGGGGGGCGAACTGGATTATCTCGACGAAGGGACTTTGGAGCAGGCGCTCAGGGCGAGGAGGCCATTGCAGTAGTTGCGAGGCGACTCACTTGAGATTTGGCGGTGTGAGCACTAGATCGCGAAAATGGCCATACGCGAAATCCTCGAAGCGCCCGATCCGCGCCTGAAAATCATCTCCTCTCCCGTCGATACTTTCGACGCTGGACTGAAGGCGCTGGCCGACGACATGTTCGAAACCATGTATGCCGCGCATGGCATCGGACTGGCGGCGATCCAGGTGGGCGAACCGATCCGGCTGCTGGTGATCGATCTGCAGGAGGATGATCCCGACGCCGAGCCGATCCCCTGCGATCACGATGGCCACGCGCATACGCACCAGCCGGTCAAGAACGATCCGCGCGTATTCGTAAACCCCGAAATCCTCGATCCCTCGGACGATACCGGCATCTATCAGGAAGGCTGCCTGTCAGTGCCCGATATCTTTGCCGATGTCGAACGCCCGGCGCGCTGCCGGGTGCGCTGGCAGGATCTTGACGGCAAGCCGCACGAAGAGGAAATGACCGGCATGTTGGCGGTGTGCATCCAGCACGAAATGGACCATCTGAACGGCATCCTGTTCATCGATCACCTCAGCCGTCTGAAGCGTTCGATGGTGCTGAAAAAGCTGGCCAAGGCGCGCGCTGCGGCCTGATCGGGGACCGCGAGCAGGGCGGCAATATCAGGCGGAAAGGGGTTGCGCGCCGGACCTTGGCACCAGCACAAAGGCCAGCAGATAGAGCGTGCCCACTGCCAGCAGCAGATTGTTGTAGCCGGTGAACAGCGCGGCATATTCCAGGCATCCGCCCAGAATGGTGCCGAGCAGGTTTACGGCAAACGCCGATCTTGTATCCCCGCTGTCGCGGAAACGCTTGGAAAAGGCGACATTGGCCAGATAGATCGGCACGAAGGCGAGCAGCGTGGCGGCCAGCAGGCGCGGCGCGAAGGGCATGGCCAGCAGCCATTCCTCGGGCACGAACCAGGCCAGCGCCAGCGATGCGGCAATCGCGGCATAGACCCAGTTGAGCGGCGGGGTTCTGAACCGGGCGGTGGTTTCCACCGCCGCCAGCACGATCAGCAGCACCCCGCCGAACACCAGCGCGTTGACGAACCAGGTGGTGCCGAACAACAGCGCAAAAGTGGCGATGTTCTTGGTTTCCAGCAGCATGAAGGCGGCGCCCATGAAGAACAGATCGGCATAGGGGCGCATTTCCCGCATCGGCCCGCCCAGCCCGCGCACGGTGGCGAGCGAAGCGGCGATGATCAGGCCCAGCGTGATGATGTAGAGCGGCGGGAAATTGTCGCCCTTGAAATAGACAAACGGCGCATTGTCCACCGCCGGCACCATGTCGTCTGCCGCGCTGACGGGTTGCCAGCTGGCCGCGCAGGTCTGGTCGGCAGGGGTCAAGCCGGCAGTAATCACCGCCTGCGCCCCGTCGAACGTATCCACGCAGGGGGCATGGCCGAAGGCGGCAGCGGCGGTGTTTGCCAGCCGGTCTATCAGCCAGTCCTCACGATAATAATTATACATGGCAAAGGTGCCGCCGGGGTTGAGCCTGCGGCGCACCGATTGCAGCGCTTCTTCGGTAAACAGGAAGCTTTCCAGCCGGATCTGCGATGCGCCGTTCACCAGGGTGAGCGAATCGGGCAGCGCGAACAGGATGAAATCATAGGTCTTGTCACTGCCTTCCAGAAAGGCGCGGCCATCGTTGATGTGCCTTGTGACGCGCGGGTCCTGATAGGGGCGATCGATGTTGTTATCGACCCCCAGCTGCATGATGCCCGGATCGATATCCACCGCATCGACGCTGCGCGCACCGTTCTGCAGCGCCACCGCCACATCCGATCCCGATCCCGCGCCGATGATCAGCACATCGCCCAGCTCGGCCGAGGCGCGGCGTTCGTATGGAGTGAAATAGATCGAATAGCCCATTTCCCGACGCAGGTCCGCCGGGGCCATTATCTGATGCGGCACGCCGTTGGCGCGGATTTTCAGCACCCCGTCGATCGGCGGATCGGCCTCCAGCGTCTGGATCTTGTAATAGGGGGACCAGGAAATGTTCTCATCGGTGCTTTCGTTGAACAGGATCACCAGCAGCGGCAGCACCCAGGCGATCGTCACCACCCGGCGCTTGCGATCGCTCAGCACCACATAAAGCGCGGCGGCGATCAGCCCCCACACCAGCGATGGCGCGTGCATGAAGCTGAGGATGGAAAAGGCCACGATCCCTGTAAAGCTGCCGATCAGATCCCAGCGATAGGCCTTCAAAGCGGGCAAGCGGGCAAAGCAGCGGCCGACCAGTTCGGCCGGCCCCGCCAGTATCAGCGCCACCAGGCAGAAGATCAGCGGCAGCGCCAGCCAGGCGGGCGGCCCGCCCAATTCCAGCGCGGTGAAATATATGATGTCGCCGCCTTCGCGCTGAATGCTCATCGGATAACGGATCACGCCGATCGTGAGCAGGGTGAGCAATGGCAGCGAAAACGGCCAGATCGACCAGCTTTTGCGGCTGATCAGAAAGCCCGCGCCGATACCCAGGAACGATCCCAGCAGCACGAAATTGCTGAAATAGGACAAATGGATGACATTGGAGCCGAGCCAGCGGATCAGCGCCAGTTCGGCAAACAGCATCAGCGCGGCGGACAGCACAAGGCGCAGGGCGATCCGGCTTTCGCTGTCGGCACCGGCTTGCTGTGCGGCGTCGAACGATCCGGCATTCGGGTCGAGTGCTGCGGGCCCGGTTTCGGCAATGTCCACGTAGTATCCCCTTGGCTTGTTTCAGCAGCTCTAGGAAGGAGGGGTTAAGACTGTGCTAACCATGAAGCGCAGCGATCGGGGAACCTGCGGCACATGCGGGCGATTGATCGTGCATGATAGCTGACGAACAGGTGCTCGCTTTCGCCATTACCGTGGCGCATGGTTTTGAAATTATGGGGATAGCGATCATCGTGATCGGCGCGATTGCAGCCGGTTTGCGATGCGGTCGGGGCTTGCTTTCTCGCCGAGGATTATCCGCCGCCAATGCGCCCGATCCGGTGGCGGAATTTCGCAAGGGATTGGGCCGTTCGATCCTGGTGGGGCTTGAACTGCTGGTCGCCGCAGACATCATCCGCACCGTTTCGGTAGAGCCGCAATTGGAAAATGTGCTGGTGCTGGGACTGGTGGTGCTGATCCGCACCTTCCTCTCCTTCAGTCTGGAACTGGAGATTGAAGGCAGATGGCCGTGGCAGCGCAAAGGGCCCGCCAGAGATCCGGACGCGCCGCAACCCTGACCACTTCGGGCACAAAAAGGGCCGCCCGGCGATGCAGGCGGCCCTTACCCTGAGCCTAGAACAGCCCTTCGATCTGGCCGTTTTCGTCCAGATAGATGTTTTCCGCGCTGGGCACCTTGGGCAGGCCGGGCATGGTCATGATCCCGCCGCACACCGCCACCACAAAGCCCGCACCGGCGGAAAGCCGCACTTCGTTCACTTCCACCGTGTGATCCACCGGCGCGCCCATCTGCGTGGGATCTGTGCTGAAGGAATACTGCGTCTTGGCCATGCACACCGGGTAATGGCCGTAACCCATCTGTTCCCACTGTTTGAGCTGGCTGCGGATGGCAGGGGAAATGCTCACCTCGCCCGCGCGGTAGATTTCGGTGGCGACGGTGGTGATCTTGTCCGCCAGCGGCATCGCATCGGGATAAAGCTGGTTGAAACCGGGCGCGCCCGCATCGGCCTTGGCCGCCACGATCCGCGCCAGTTCTTCTGCCCCAGCGCTGCCATCGGCCCAGTGCCTGCACACCACCGCCTCAGCGCCGAATTCGCCCGCCATTTCCTGGATCACGGCGATTTCCTCGTCGGTATCGAGGTAGAAGTGGTTGATCGCCACGGTAGGGGTGACGCCGAATTTCTTCAGGTTTTCGATATGGCGCCTGAGGTTCACCGCGCCCGCGCGCACCGCATCGGGATTGGGCGTGGCCAGATCGGCCTTCGAGATTCCGCCGTTCATTTTCAGCGCGCGCACGGTGGCGACCAGCACGATGGCATCGGGCTTCAGCCCCGCCAGCCGGCACTTGATATCCATGAACTTTTCCGCGCCCAGATCGGCGCCAAAGCCCGCCTCGGTCACTACGTAATCGGCCATCCGCAGCGCGGTTTTGGTGGCGATTACCGAATTGCAGCCGTGGGCGATATTGGCGAAGGGGCCACCGTGGAGGAAGGCCGGGCGGTTTTCCAGCGTCTGCACCAGATTGGGCAGGATGGCATCCTTGAGCAGCACCGTCATCGCAGAATCGGCCTTGATGTCGCGGCAATAGACCGGGCTCTTGTCGCGCTTGTAACCGATGATGATGTCGCCCATCCGCTTCTGCAGATCCTTAAGATCGCTGGCGAGGCACAGGATCGCCATGATTTCGGACGCCACGGTGATGTCGAAGCCGCTCTCGCGCGGGAAGCCGTTGGCAACCCCGCCGAGCGGGCCGACGATCTGCCGCAGCGCCCGGTCGTTCATGTCGAGCACGCGCTTCCACGTCACCCGGCGCAGATCGATATCGTGCGGATTGCCCCAGTAAATCGAATTGTCGATCATTGCCGAAAGCAGATTGTGCGCGCTGGTGATGGCGTGGAAATCGCCGGTGAAATGCAGGTTGATCTCGTCCATCGGCATCACCTGGCTCTTGCCGCCGCCCGCGCCGCCGCCCTTCATGCCGAAGCACGGGCCAAGGCTGGGTTCGCGCAGGCACAGCATCGCCTTCTTGCCGATCCGGTGCAGCGCATCGCTGAGGCCGACCGAGGTGGTGGTCTTGCCTTCGCCCGCAGGCGTGGGGTTGATCGCGGTAACGAGGATCAGCTTTCCGTCGGAATTGGCGGGCAGGGCGGAGGTATCGACCTTGGCCTTGTATTTGCCATAAGGGATCAGCGCATCATCGGGAATGCCGGCATTGGCGGCCACCTGGGTGATAGGAATGAGCGTGGCCTGGCGGGCGATTTCAATATCGGTGGGCATGGACGGTCCTCTTCTTGATGCGCGAATCCGGGCCTCTGGAGGCCTTGCTGCCAACGCTTATTTCACATGCCCGAAAATTTCGCAATTCTGAATTGAGGCAGTCTGCGCAAATTGCGGATGTTTCGGGGCACTACCGGGGAAGAAGCAAAGCCTTTGCTTGCGCGTATCCATTGGTGGCGATAGGTTCACTTTTCGTTCCTACTCTTAAGAATGCGAGCTGCTGCATGGACCCCGTTTTTATCGTCATCCTTGTCGGCATCGCGCTGGTTGCGGGCGGGCTGGGATACTGGCTGGGTTCGCGTCCGGTGGGCGAGTGGAAGGAACGCCACGCCACCCGCGATGCCGAAGCCCGCGAGATGGACGAGAAATTCCGCCGCGCGATTGTTGAGCTGGAGGGGGCAAGCGTGCGCGCCGAAAGGGCCGATGCGCTGGCGGGGCAGTTGGAAACGGTGCGCGGGGAACGCGAGGCATTGTCTGCCCGGCTCGCCACGCTGGAGGCCGATGCCGCCAATCACGATCGCCAGATTGCGCTGATGAAGGAAGCGCGCGAGGAATTGCTCACCCAGTTCCGCGCGGCGGGCAGCGAGGTGCTGGCCAGGGCGCAGGAAAAATTCACCGCCGATGCCGCCGAACGGCTGGGCCATGCCGAAAAGGCGAGCAAGGAGGCGGTGGCGGGCCTGCTCAAGCCGGTGACCGACCGGTTGCAGAAATACGAGGAACAGGTGGGCAATCTCGAACGCCAGCGCAGCGATGCCTTTGCCGCGCTGCACCAGCAGATCGAAACCATGCGGCAGGGGCAGGAGGACGTGCGGCGCGAGGCGCAGCGGCTGGGCAATTCGCTCACCAATGCCCCCAAGGCGCGCGGGCGCTGGGGGGAGCGGGCGTTGCAGAATTTGCTCGAACAATGCGGGCTGGCGCAGCACACCGATTTTCACCTCGAACAGTCGATGGATACCGATGAAGGGCGGCTGCGGCCCGATGCCATCGTCAACGTGCCGGGGCAGAAGAAGCTGGTGATCGATTCCAAGGTTTCGCTCAACGCCTATCAGGCCGCGTTCGAGGCCGATGACGAAGAAGAGCGCGCGCGGCACATGAAGCTACACGCCAAATCCATGCGCAACCATGTGCAGGTGCTGGGCGCGAAAAGCTATCAGAGCCAGTTTGAAGAAGCGCCCGATTACGTAGTGATGTTCGTGCCGGGCGAACATTTCGTCGCCGCTGCACTCGAAGCCGACCCCACGCTGTGGGATTTCGCCTTCGACAACCGCGTTCTGCTCGCCACGCCGACCAACCTGGTCGCCATCGCCCGCACCGTGGCGCAGGTCTGGCGGCAGGACGCGCTGGCGACCGAGGCCAAGGAAATCGGCCGGATGGGGGCGGAGTTGTATGATCGGCTGCGCGCGGCTTCCGAACACTTGAAGCGCATGGGCGGCGGGCTGGAATCGGCGGTCAACAATTACAACAAATTTGTCGGCAGCTTTGAACGCAATGTCCTCTCCTCTGCCCGCCGGATGCAGGAAAAGGGGCTTGAAATCGGCAAGCGCGAGATCGAAGAGGTTCCGCTGATCGAAGGTGCGCCGCGCTATACCGCTGCCGACTTGACGGAAGGAGATGACTCGCTTCTTCTCGCGCACGCCAAGGAAACCGGGGAACCTGCCGCCACATGATCGCATTTCGTTTAGCCGCCGCCGCCGCCGCCGCGCTGCTGCTGGCCGGCCTTTCTGCCTGCGATCGATCGGCACCGCCTGCGCAGAAGTTGGAACGCGCGGCAGAGGATGCCATCGGCGAACTGGAGGGCGAGGTCGTTCCGCAGCAGGCCCAAGGCCGCTTC
>JBGSLI010000344.1:0-6552 GCA_041740775.1 Alteraurantiacibacter sp.
TGGGCGTCACGCCCGGTGAGGCCGAGGCCGCGCTGGCGCTGGTGCAATCGCTCGATCCCACCGGCGTGGGCGCACGATCCTTGTCCGAATGCCTCGCGCTGCAGGCGAAGGAGGCCGACCGTTACGATCCGTGCATGAAGGTGATGATCGCCAATCTGGAACTGGTGGCCAAGGGAGCCTTTGCCCAGTTGAAGCGCATCTGCGGGGTGGATGACGAGGATCTGGCCGACATGCTGGCAGAATTGCGCAGCTATGATCCCAAGCCGGGCCTGCGCTTTGGCGGAGGCGCAATCGCGGTGGTGGTGCCCGATATCCTGCTGAGCACGGGCAGCGGCGGCGGCTGGGATATCCGCCTGAACGAAGCCAGCCTGCCGCGCCTCGTGGTCAATCGCGGCTATTACCTCACCCTGCGCAACGGCTGCACCGGCAAGGAGGCAAAGGGCTGGCTTTCGGAAAAGCTGGCCGATGCCAACTGGCTGATAAAGGCGCTGGACCAGCGGCAGAAGACGATCCTCAAGACCGCCGCCGAAATCGTCAAGCAGCAGGAAGGGTTCTTCCGCAAGGGTGTGGCGCATCTGCGCCCGCTGACGCTGAAAACCGTGGCCGAGGCGATCGAGATGCACGAAAGCACCGTCAGCCGGGTGACGAGCAACAAGTTTCTCCACTGCGATCGCGGCACGTTCGAACTGAAGTATTTCTTCACCAGCGGCGTGGGCGGCGGAGCGGACGGCGAGGGCGCGAGTGCCGAGACGGTAAAGGCGCGGATCAGGGCGCTGTGCGATGCCGAACAGCCGGGCAATATCCTTTCGGACGATGCGCTGGTGGATCTGCTCAAGGCTGAAGGCTTCGATCTCGCCCGCCGCACCGTGGCCAAATACCGCGAAGCGATCGGGATCGGATCGAGCGTGCAGCGGCGGCGGGCGAAGAAGCTGGCGGGGGTATGAGGGGGGGGGGTTGCGCTACCCTTGACGCAATTCCTCAATGAAGCTGGCCAGCACCGATTCGAGATTGTGGTAGACAGGATGCCCGGCGAAATGAGTGGTAAGTTCCGTATTTATCTGCGCGACCGATTTTGCATCACTCGCAGACGCCGCCGCCCAAGTGCGCCCAGGATGCAAGGTATCCCACGGTGATCGCTTGTTCGCCCGGGTTTGGGCGGAGTCGCCGTGCTTTCCGAGTCCGTAGAGGATGTTCGTCTGGCTGTTCCAAATAGGGCGGAACAAGTGAATGAGATAGTCTTCCGCTGCGGTTTCCCATCCGCTCTGCACCACCAGCGAACGAAACTCGAAATCTTCCAAATCGAGGGTATTATTGGCTTTAGCGATGTTCTTTCTATGTTCAATGAGCCTGCCACTCAGCTTCGCGCCTTGCTCAGTTGGAGTGCGCGCGTTGCTTACACTTGGTGCGGCTTGTCCAACATAAACAGGTGTCTCGGTGCCACTGATTGAACGGTAAGCTGGAAACATGCCCTTATAGTAGATCGCGTAGACGCCCGAGCCGTAGAACCTTGGGACTCCGGAGAGTGGTTGGCGATCCTGCGCCACCATCGCCAAGGCAACAAAGCGTCCAACTACCTTCGGATTGCTCGGATCGAAAATTGCCGTCGGCTGAGCGATTGGATCGAGCTTGATCAACAGGGCAGTAAGCTCGTCAATTGCTGTCTTTATGTGTTTTTCCAAAATCTTACGCTTGCTGCTCGACAAAGAAGCATTACTAGACTCAGTGGCGAACCGCTCAAGACTTGCTCGAAGGGAAGCGACAGATCCTGAAACTGTTGGCAGCACGTTCATGCACTCTCCCTTAGCCGCGAGGCAACAGCGTCTCCAATCACGCGGGCTAGTTCGACAGGCACAGCATTGCCCAGTTGGCGCATCGACTCCGTCCACGAGCCGTGCAGGCGATAGTCATCCGGAAAGGTTTGCAGGCGCGCACTTTCGCGCACCGTGAAATAGCGCACCGAACCATCGACGCGCAGCAACATGTTCTCGCCTCCTGGAACTCCGTGTACTCCTGCCTTGAGGGTCTTCGCCGGGAGGTCGAGCGGGCTGCCAGTGTGTCCCGGATAACTGCGAGCGCCCGACTGGTAGCGATGGTCGTGGAATTGGCGCGATTCACAGGGACGGGATTGCGGATCAGGCAGGTCTCCAATTGCATCCCTTACCGTGCGCCAAGCTTTGGTAACAGGTTGCTCGGTCAGCTTGACGGCGCGGGATAATAGCCGAGGGTCGGGGACACCAATCATAAGCGCATCGTGGCGATCGCCATACTCACCACTACGGAACTGGTCCCAAAGCAATGCATCGAGTGAATGGGTGGCGTCCGGAAACGACCATTCAACTCCAAGGTCTGCGCGGAAGCCGACGAAAACCACCCGCTCGCGGCGCTGCGGCACACCGTAGTCGGCGGCGTTGAGAACCCGATATACGACATTGTATTTGAGGCCTACCTCCCGGCCGCAAGTATGTTGCGCTTCCAGACGAGCCAGATGGGAAAGCCAGTCTTCGCCTGACCTCCTTATCAACTCTGGATAGGTAAGTTGATGGAGAATGTATGCGAGATAGGTAGCGAAGGACGCGCGGGTCAGGCCTTTCACGTTCTCGAAAACGAAGGCGGGGGGCTTGGTTTCCCGGACCACCCGGACCGCCTCACCCCACATGTCACGATGATCAGCGTGAGCACGATGTTTCCCTCCCAACGAAAATGGTTGGCATGGAGGACCTCCGCTCACGAGATCAATCTCGCCTTCATACGACCGAAAATCAACCTGGCGGACATCACCTTCGACCGGTTCCGGCCATTGCGCGACCGGATTGGATTGGTTCAGCCGATTTCCGCGGATTGTGTCGCAACACCAGCGATCCCATTCGACCACTTTGACGGGGAGGAACCCAGATTGACACAGTCCCATGCCCAGTCCGCCTGCCCCCGCGAAGAGTTCGATTGACTGCACTATAACCCGCCTTTCGTGATCAAAATGTTCTCTTTTAGTTCTCGCCTTCTTGCCTTCGCTGGCGCAAACGTCAAGAGTTTCGCTTCAAGTTTCCAGAATTATCAGTCAGGTTTTGGGAGTTCCGCGTCTCCGCGTGAAACAGCTGGTCAGCGGGTAACCGCGATTCCAGCCGGACCCCCACCCACCGCAAACGCCCGCAAATTAACCCCCCGCCCGGTGTGGCACCAAAGACTCACCCGGAAAACCTTAATGCCGGAAACCGATTGTTAACCTTTTTTGGTGACAAGCGACGTGGTTAATTCACGGCAACACCTCTTCACAGAGGGTTACCACCGGGGACAAAGGGGTTCCAGAATGCGCGTTCTGCTGATCGAAGACGAGCCGACCACCGCCAGGGCGATCGAGCTGATGCTTACCGCCGAAGGGTTCAATGTCTATTCGACCGATCTGGGCGAAGAGGGCCTCGATCTGGGCAAGCTGTATGATTACGACATCATCCTGCTCGATCTGAACCTGCCCGACATGCACGGCTATGATGTGCTCAAAAAGCTGCGCGTCGCCAAGGTGCAGACCCCGGTGTTGATCCTTTCGGGCATTTCGGAAATGGATTCCAAGATCCGCAGCTTCGGCTTTGGTGCGGATGACTATGTCACCAAGCCGTTCCACCGCGATGAGCTGGTGGCCCGCATCCACGCCGTTGTGCGCCGTTCGAAGGGCCACAGCCAGTCGATCATCCGCACCGGCAAGCTGGCGGTGAACCTTGATGCCAAGACGGTCGAAGTCGATGGCGCGCGGGTGCATCTGACGGGCAAGGAATATGCCATGCTCGAACTGCTTTCGCTGCGCAAAGGCACCACGCTGACCAAGGAAATGTTCCTCAACCACCTGTATGGCGGGATGGACGAGCCCGAACTGAAGATCATCGACGTGTTCATCTGCAAGCTGCGCAAGAAACTTTCCAGCGCCTGCGGGGGGGACAATTACATCGAAACCGTGTGGGGCCGCGGCTATGTGCTGCGCGATCCTGGCGAGGAGGCGGTCGCCGCCTGATCCTGCCCTGCCCTGCCGTTCCGGTTGGCCAAGGCTGTTACCTCAGAAGAGGTCCCGCAAAGCTCAGCGTTTGCCGCCGTTCTTTGCGGGACGTTTTTCTTCTCGCGCCAGCAGCAATTCCATCTCGCCGCGATCTACTGACAATCCTATTGGCATCGGCACAACAACGGTGAAGGCGATTCCCGGTGGAAGTGTTTGGCTTCGACATCACGGGATTGCTCCCGTTCATCCTGATCGGCTTTGCCGCGCAACTGATCGATGGCGCGCTCGGCATGGCGTTCGGCGTCATTACCAACACGCTGCTGGTGGGCCTGCTCGCAATGCCGCCCGCGCTGGCATCGCAGCGGGTGCATCTGGTCGAATGTTTCACCACCGCCACATCGGGCATCAGCCATCTGCTCCACGGCAATATCGATCGCGGACTGTTCCTGCGCCTGCTGATTCCCGGCGTGGCGGGCGGGCTGGCGGGAACCTATCTCATCACTTCGGTGGACGGGGACGTGATCAAGCCCTTCGTGCTGCTTTACCTTGCCGGGGTGGGCGCATGGCTGCTGGTGCGCGGTCTGCTCTATCCGCCCAAATTGCGCGCGGCGAAACACGTCGCGCCGCTGGGCCTTGTGGGCGGGTTCCTCGATGCTGCGGGCGGCGGCGGCTGGGGGCCAGTGGTCACATCCAACCTGCTCATCCAGGGGGCCGAACCGCGCAAGGTGATCGGCACCGTCAACACGGTGGAATTCTTCCTCACGCTCAGCATTTCGGCCTCGTTCGTCTATCATCTGGGGCTGGCCGATATCGCCGGAGCCACGCTGGGGCTGATCCTGGGCGGGATGATCGCCGCGCCGTTCGGGGCCTGGGCGGCGCGCCATTTCAGTCCCCGGCTAATGCTGGTGCTTGTGGGCATCGTGCTCAGCGCCACCAGCGGATACGGCATCTGGACGGCCTGGGGTTGATCGCGCTAACGCACGCCGCATGAGTGCATCCGATCACGGCGACCCGACCACGCTGAACCGCCTCTACGGCCGCAGCCAGGGCAAGCCGCTGCGCGCCGGGCAGCAGGAACTGCTGGATCGGCTGCTGCCGCAGATCGCGGTGCCCCAACAAGGCCCGGTGACTGCCGAGCGCCTGTTCGGGAACGATCGCCCGCTGCATTTCGAAATCGGCTTCGGCGGCGGGGAGCACCTGGCTTTTCGCGCGGACCTGCTGCCCGATCACGGCTTCATCGGCGCAGAACCCTTCGTGAACGGCGTGGCGCAGGCGCTGGTGCATGTGCGCGATGGCGCACTGGGCAATGTCCGCATCCACCACGGCGATGCTCTGCGGGTGCTCGAACGCATTCCCGATGGCGCGCTGACGATGCTCTACCTGCTCCATCCTGATCCCTGGCCCAAGGCGCGCCATGCCAAGCGGCGGATGATGAACGACGGGCCGGTGCAGATGTTCGCGCGCAAGCTGAAACCGGGCGGCGAATTGCGCTTCGGCACCGATCATCCGGTCTATGTCCGGCACGCGCTGATGGTGATGCAGCGCTTTGGCGGCGATTTCGAATGGCTGATCGAAACCCCCGACGATTTCCGCCACCGCCCCTCCGGCTGGCCCGAAACGCGCTACGAACGCAAGGCGCGGGGAACCTATGGCCACGAAGTCTGGTATTTTCGCTGGAGGCGGAAATAGGCCGGGGGCTTGGTTCTTGGAACCGCCCCGCGTTGCTGGAACCCGGCACGCCGTAGGGATCGTAGCTGTTCACCTGTGGCGCGCCGCCCGTCTCCGCCGCAGAGAACACCAGTGACAGGACCCCATGATTTTCCTCCAAGTTCGATGAGAGTCCGGCCCTGAGCCTAAAGGAGGCCGAGAACGCGAAGCTCAAGCGGTTGCTGGCCGATACGATGCTGGACAACGCTGCGCTGAAGGATCTCCTGGCAAAAAGTTCTGACGCCCGTCGCCGAGCGGGAAGCTGTTGCCCATCTCCAGACCTGCCAGAAGGTGAGCGAGCGGCGGGCGTGCCGTGTCATCGATGCCGATCGCAAGTGCGTGCCTTCCCGCGCCGCTATGCCGGAAGCGCGAGGTGTTTGCCGCCGAAAACCGCCTGCCAGCTTTCCACTTCCTCGAAGGCGACATCGTCGATCGCGTGGACGATTTCGGACACCGCAGCATAGGTCATCGCCGGGTCCGGCGCGCTTAGCAGCAGATCGATCCGCGCCGCGAGTTCGTCAAACTTTTCCGCCGCAACCTGCGATATCGCCGCGAAACGTTCAAAATCGCCGAAGAAGCGGATGCCCGCAATGCTGGCGCCCAGCGTGGGAAAGGCGATGCCGAGGAAGGTGAACAGCTTGGATGTGGCGGCTGGCCAGCCGGGCGCGACCAGGCCGAAAACCGCGCCCAGCTTCAGCAGCAGATAGGCCGAAACCGAGAGAATGGCGAACACGAACAGCGTTTCGGCCAGCCGGTCCAGCCGGTGGTGAACCCGGTGCAGCCGCGCGGATTTGGCGCGGTGATAATCACGCTGCGCCACCACCTGCGGGCGCACGATCGTGCCCAGCGCGGCGCGCAGGTAA
>JBGSLI010000345.1:0-4831 GCA_041740775.1 Alteraurantiacibacter sp.
GTCGACACCCCATTGGAGGTTGCGGAAAGCCGCGATGTGAAGGGCCTTTATAAAAAGGCGCGTGCGGGTGACCTCAAAAACTTCACCGGCATCGACAGCCCCTATGAAGCCCCGACGCAACCCGACATCCGCATCGACACCACCAAAATGACGCCCGAAGCAGCGGCGGCTTTGATCGTCGATATGATTTTGGGCGACGCCTAAATGATCGTCGACCGCATCATAAGCGGCAACGAAACGCATCAGCGGTCGGTTGTGAAAGCGATCAGCTGGCGTGTTTTGGGCAGCATCGATACCTTCTTGCTCAGTTGGCTGTTCACCGGCAGCACGAAAGCGGCGGGCGCGATTGCGTTGACCGAGGTGCTGACCAAAATGGTGCTTTATTATTTCCATGAGCGCGCGTGGGCGGCGGTGAATTGGGGCTTTGCCCCATCCAATGAAGCGAAGCCCGCTGACCCTGCTGCTGACATTTAAGGAATAGCCTGCATGACCATCATCCCCAACGACGCCGATTTGGCCGCGCATCTGGCCAAGGTCGCGGGCGACATTTTGTTAGCCGTGCGCGAGGCGGGCGTGTTCTCCGGTAAGTCCTTGGGCAAAGCGGGCGATGCGACCGCCAATGAATTTCTGTGCCACGCTCTGCGCGAACAGCGCCCCGATGATGGCCTGCTATCCGAGGAAGAAAAGGACAACGCTGAGCGCTTAACCCAATCCCGCGTGTGGATTATCGACCCCGTCGATGGCACGCGCGAATATGGCGAGGCGCGCGCCGACTGGGCGGTGCACGTGGCGCTGGCTATTGATGGTGTTGCCACTATTGGCGCGGTCGCCCTTCCCGGTGTGGACGAAGTGTTCCGCACCGATGCGCCTGTTGCGGTTCCCCCCGCGCCCACCAAATTGCGCATGGTGGTCAGCCGCACGCGACCCGCCGCCGAGGCTGTCGCCGTCGCGGAAAAGCTAAACGCCGAGTTGGTCCCGATGGGCAGCGCGGGGGCAAAGGCGATGGCGATCATTCGCGGAGAGGCGGATATCTATCTGCATTCGGGCGGGCAGTTCGAATGGGATAGCTGCGCGCCTGCCGCCGTTGCCGCAGCGCATGGGCTGCACATCAGCCGGATCGACGGTTCCCCGCTCACCTACAACCAGCGCGATACCTATATGCCCGATCTGCTGATCTGCCGTAAGGAACACGCAGACGCGGTGTTCGAAGCCTTGTCAGCCCTCGGCTGAACCCGCGCCCAGCCCATCGCGAAGCAGTGCGTTGGCGATATCGGCAATACGCCCGGCATCGCCTTCCTGCGACCATACCGCAAAGCGCAGGCCGAGAAACACGTTCATTCCCATGATCGCCCAGGCATGGGCTTCTTCTGTCCCTTTGCGCACTTCGCCCGTCGCTTCGCCCTGTTTCAGCCGATCGAGGATGCGCGCGGCGGTGGTTTCGTAATGTTCGCGGAAGGTTGCCGGATCGACGAATTCGGCCTCGTCGATGATGCGATAGATTTCCTTGTGCTCGCGGGCGAATTCCAGAAACGCATGGAGCGCCGCGCGCTCGATGGCGAAGGCCTGCGTTTGGGGCGCCACCGCTTCGCGCGCGCGCGCGGCCACCTGCGCGCTCATATCCTTCACCAGCGCGCGGAAGATCGCATCCTTGCTGTCGAAATAGGTATAGAAACTGCCCAGCGCGGTGCCCGCGCGCCGGGTGATCCCGCTGATCGAGGCTTCGTGAAAGCCCTTTTCGCCGAATTCCTTCGCCGCCGCGTCGAGCAGCCGCCGCAAGGTCTGCCGCCCGCGCGCGGTGCGCGGTGCCTTGCCCGCGTCGGTGTCTGCAAGTGTTGCTGTCATGACACGGGGCTAAACTGATTTTGCGCGCGTGGCAAAGATTAAAGTTGAAAGGTGGTTCATGTTTCAATACTAGCCTGCGCCAATTAACAAACTCGTGGGAGAGAATCGATGTCCAAGGCCCTGTTCCGGCAATCCGCCGCCACTGCGCTCGTGTCCGTATTTGCCTTGGGAGCGATCGCATTGCCAGCCCATGCGCAGGTGAGCGGCAACGCCGATCCCGAAGCGGAACGCGAAAACACCGGCACGATCATCGTCACCGCCCGCCGCCGCGAAGAACGGCTGGTGGATGTGCCGATCGCGGTCAGCAGCTTCAGCGGCGAGGAATTGCAGCGGCGCGGATCGGTGGATATCACCGACATCGCGCAATACACTCCCAACACAACGCTGGAAGAAACGCGCGGCACCAATTCCACCCTCTCGGCCTTCATCCGCGGCATCGGCCAGCAGGATCCGGTATCGGGCTTCGAACCCGGCGTGGGCATCTATCTCGACGATGTCTATCTCAACCGTCCGCAGGCCGCCGTGCTCGATATCTATGATGTCGAACGGATCGAGGTGCTGCGCGGGCCACAGGGCACGCTCTATGGCCGCAACACCATCGGCGGGGCGGTGAAATACGTCACCAGCGAACTGCCCGACGATCCCGCCCTGCGGCTGCGCGGGACTTTGGGCACCTTCGGCCGGGCCGAGGGGATCGTCACCGCCTCCACCCCCATCAACGATGAAGTGCGCGTTGGCGGTTCGGTTGCGCGGCTTACCCGGCAGGGGTTTGGCGATAATCTGACCACGGGCGAGGAAAACTACAACAAGGATATCTGGGCCGGGCGGGCCACGCTGGAAGTGGGCGGCAATGGCGCGCCCTATTTGCTGCGCGTTTCGGGCGATTATTCGCGCGACAAGAGCAATGCGCGTGGTGGCCACCGGCTGATCCCCGGCGCGGCTTCGGGCGCACCGGTGCTGGATGATGTGTTCGACACGCGCGGCGGGCTGGTCAGCCCGGCGCAGGATGTGGAAGCCTGGGGCATGGCGATCAACGCCCGCGTCGATCTGTCCGATGCGCTGACGCTGCGTTCGATCACCGCCTATCGCCGCGACGACAGCTCCTCCCCGATTGATTTCGACGCTCTGCCTGCGGTCGATCTGGATGTGCCCGCTTTCTATTCCAACGAACAGTTGAGCCAGGAAGTGCAGCTGATCTGGGACGATGGCGGCGCTTTTACCGGCCTTCTGGGCGGCTATTACCTCGATGCCCGCGCGGATACCGCCTTTGACGTGCGGTTGTTCACCACCTTTGCCGGTTTTACCGCCTTCACCCAGGCCGATGTCGATACCGAAACCTTCGCCATCTTCGGCGATTTCACCTATGATATCACCGAGCAATTGAGCCTGTCTGTGGGTGGCCGTTACACTTGGGACGAGCGCACTGCGGACATTCTGCGGCAGAATTTTCTCGGCGGCGGTTCGCCCGTGTTCGGCGGGGCGGGGATTCCCTTTGGCAGTGCCTCGACCGATTTCGAAGGCACCGAGGATTTCAACAAGTTCACCCCGCGCGTTTCGCTGAGCTTCCAGCCGACGCCCGATCACAATATCTACGCCAGCTTTTCGCAAGGCTTCAAGGGCGGCGGTTTCGATCCGCGAGGCGTGGGGGTGAATGCACCCGCCGCCATTCCGGGTGCGCCGACCGATACCGAGATCGCCGATTTCCTCAGCTTCGCGCCCGAAACGGTGGACAGCTATGAAGTTGGCTACAAGGGCAATCTGCTGGACGGCGCGCTGTATGTGGCGGCGGCGGGCTTCTATGCCGATTACACCGATGTGCAAATTCCCGGATCGGTAGCCTGCAATGTGGGCGGCATCGCCACCTTCTGCGGCGTGGTATCCAACGCCGGGGCGGCCGAATTCTATGGCCTCGAACTGGAAACCAACGCGCGGCTGGCGGAAGATCTGCTGGGATCGGGCGATGAATTGCGGCTGCTGGGATCGCTCGGCTGGATCGATGCCGAATATACCGAATTCATCACCAATATCGGCGGCGTGCCGACCGATGTTTCCGAATTCCGCAGGGTGCAGAACACCCCTGAATGGAGCGGCAGCGCCACGCTGGGCTACACCACCCCTGCGGGCAATGGCGATCTGTATCTGGGCTCCACCGTATCTTTCCGCAGCGGCACCACGCAGTTTGAAATTCCCAACCCCTTTCTCGATCAGGGTGGCTATGCGCTATTGGATGCCAGCATCGTCTATACCGATGACCGGGGCTTCAGCCTGGGGCTTTACGGCCGCAATCTGACCGACAAGGAATATCGCACTTCGGGCTTCACCTTCATCGCCATCGATCCGGTCACCGGCGTGCCGATCCTCGCCAATGGCGAGCCGATCCCGGCGCTGGGCACAGAGGGCACGCTGACCGCCTTTTTCGGCAATCCGCGCCAGGTCTATCTCACCGCCACGATCGATTTCTGATCGCGGGGCGGGGCGGACTGGCGGTGGAATACCGGGCGCACACCTACGCCAGCGCCTGCGGGCGGCTGGAACTGTTCGCGCGCGATTATGCGGGCGATGGCCCGCCGCTGTTGCTGATGCACGGGCTGACCCGCAACAGCGGCGATTTTGAACCGCTGGCGGCGCATCTGGCAGGCCGTTACCGACTGATCGTGCCCGATCAGCGCGGGCGCGGCCTGTCTGCGGATGATCCCGATCCGGCCAATTACCGGCCCGATATCTATGCGCAGGACATGTTCGCGCTGCTCGCCAGCCTGGCCGTGGAAGGCCCCGCGCTGGTGGGCACATCGATGGGCGGGCTGATGGCGCTGGTGATGAATGCGATGGCGCCGGGCAGCTTTCCCGCCATGGTGTTCAACGATATCGGCCCCGAACTCGCGCCTGCGGGACTGGCACGCATCGGCAGCTATGTCGGCGGCGGGCAGCCGATGGCGGATTGGGATGCGGCGGCGCGCGCCTGCGCCGCGATCAACGGTGATGCCTTTCC
>JBGSLI010000346.1:0-6273 GCA_041740775.1 Alteraurantiacibacter sp.
GGTATGAGCCGTAGGTGATGAAAACGCCGAAGCCGACACCGATCGAAAAAAAACCTTGGCCGATGGCGGCCATAATGCCGTTCCATGTCAGCTTCGAAAAATCGGGCGTGAACATGAAGCCGATGCCGTGCTGCGACTGCGCGCGATGAGCCATGCCGACCTGCCGATCAATCCGGCGCGGATCGATGGCGGCGCGGCCAATAATGTCGTGCCCGATCACGCCGTTCTGCGCTTCAACATCCGCCCCAAAACGCACGAAGCGGCAGATCGCTTCCTGCGCGATCTCAAACCGATGCTTGCCGCGCTTGAGCGTGAACACGGGATTGCAACCCACCTCCACGGCGGCATTTCGCGCCCGCCAAAGCCGGTCGATGCGCGCGCGCAAAAGCTGTTCGATCTGGTGCGCGATAGCGGCGCGGCGCTGGGGCAGGAGATCGGCTGGCAGCCTTCTGGCGGAGTGTGCGATGGCAACAATATCGCCGCCGCGCATGTGCCCGTGGTGGATACGATGGGCGTGCGCGGGGGGGCCATCCATTCGCCCGATGAATATCTGATCGTGCCCTCGCTCACCGAGCGGGCGCAATTGTCTGCACTCGTCCTCCACCGCCTCGCCACCGGAGAAAAACTGTGAGTTTCGTCATGCGCGCCGCCGCGGCGGAGGATCTGCAACCGCTATATGAAATGGCCAAGCTGACCGGCGGCGGCTTCACCAATCTGCCCCCTGATCGCAACTCGCTCAAGGCGCGGCTGGCCGGATCGGATGCCGCCTTTGCCCGTGCGGGCGAGGATATCAAGGGCGAAACCTTCGTGCTTGTGCTCGAAAATGCCGAAACCGGCCAGGTCCGCGGCACCTGCCAGATGTTCACCGCAGTGGGGCACGAATGGCCGTTCTATTCCTATCGCATCACCAGGATGACCCAGCATTCGCGCGAGCTTGACCGGACTGTCAGCGCCGAATTGCTCAGCCTGGTCAATGATCTGGGCGGATGCAGCGAGGTGGGCGGGTTGTTCCTGCATCCGGGCGAACGCGCGGGCGGGCTGGGCCTGCTGCTGGCGCGCAGCCGCTATCTGTTCATCGCCAGCCACCGCGCGCGCTTTGGCGACCGGATTCTGGCCGAATTGCGCGGGATCATCGATGAACGCGGCGGCTCACCCTTCTGGGATGCGATCGGCGGCAAGTTCTTCGGCATGAGCTTTCAGGAAGCGGACGAATTCAACGCCATCCACGGCAATCAGTTCATCGCCGATCTGATGCCCAAACACCCGGTCTATATCGCCATGCTGGAGGAGGAGGCGCGCAAGGTTATCGGCCTGCCGCACCCCGGCGGGCGGGCGGCGATGCGTATGCTGGAGCACGAAGGTTTTTCCTATCAGGGCTATGTCGATATTTTCGACGGCGGGCCAACGATGCTGGCGCAGACCGATGCGGTACATTCGATCGCGGCGGCGCATTGCGGCACGGTTTGCTCGATAACGCTCGACAAGGGCGAAAAGGCGCTGATCGCCACCGGCAGGCTGGGTGATTTCCGCTGCTGTTATGGCGCGCGCGCATTATCCGATGGCGGGGTGGCGATCGATTCACGGGCGGCCGAACTGCTCGGCATCGGCGAGGGTGCGCAAGTGTGGAGCATCCCGCGATGAGCGCGAAGCTGGTGGAAATCAATTTCGATGGCATCATCGGCCCCAGCCACAATTACGCCGGGCTGAGCCTGGGCAATCTTGCCGCCACGAAGAACGCGGGCGCAACCGCTTTTCCCCGCGCCGCCGGTTTGCAGGGCGTGGCCAAGATGCGGCACAATCTGGCGATAGGGCTGGCGCAGGGATTTTTCTTGCCGCTGCCGCGCCCCGATGCGCGCTGGCTGGATATGCTGGCGGCGGATGATGCTACCGATGGTGCGCTGGTTGCAGGGGCATGGTCGGCCAGCGCAATGTGGGCCGCCAATGCCGCCACCGTTTCCCCCGCGCCCGATACGGCGGACGGGCGCTGCCATTTCACCGCCGCCAATCTCGTCACCATGCCGCACCGCAGCCACGAATGGCCCGATACGCTGGCGCAAATGCGGCTGGCCTTTGCCGATGGCGCGCATTTTTCCGTGCATGATCCGGTGCCGCCGTGCTTTGGCGATGAAGGCGCGGCCAACCACATGCGCTTGTGCGAAGCGCATGATGCGCCGGGCGTTGAAGTGTTTGTCTATGGCAGGTCCGGGGGCCGGTTTCCCGCTCGCCAGCATGAACAGGCAAGCAGGGCAGTCGCGCGGCGTCACCGGCTGGATCCGGCGCGCTGCGTATTCATCGAGCAGAACCCCGAAGCTATCGCGGCGGGCGCGTTCCACAATGATGTTGTTGCTGTCGCCAACCAGCACGTTTTGTTCACCCATCAGCTGGCTTTTGCCGATCAGCAGTCCGCCTGTTCTGCGATCCGAGAGCGGTTTCCCGCGCTTGAGGTGGTCGAAGTGCCCGCCAGCGCGGTGAGCCTGGCCGATGCCGTCACCTCCTATCTGTTCAACGCGCAATTGCTCACGCCACCTTCAGGCGAGATGACTCTGGTGGTCCCGGAGGAATGCCGCGACAGCGCGCCGGTTTGGAACTGGCTCCAGACGATGCTCGAAGGCAATGGCCCGATCCGCCATGTGAAGGTTGTCGACGTACGCCAGAGCATGGCCAATGGCGGCGGCCCCGCCTGCCTGCGCCTGCGCGTGGTGGCGGACCCGGCGACTGTCGATCCTCGCTTCCTGCTCGACGATGCCAAGGCGGCGCTGATCGAAGCGGTAATCGGCGAATATTGGCCCGAAAGCATCCACCCGGCGCAAATCGGCGACGAGCAACTGGCCGCGCAGGTCATCTCCGCCCGCGCGAAGCTGCTGGCGGCGCTGGACCTTTCCGAATTGGAGTGACACTCTCCCCGGCCTGTCGGATTGCTTTACATCCCCGCCTGCCTTAACCATCGGAAACGGCAGATATGCGCGATTGGCACGCCATTTGCGTTGTATCGCGTTAAGAAAGGTTACCCATGTTCCGCAAACTCGCGCGCTTGTTCGTCATCAAGACCCGCTGGGAAGCCTATCTCATCATCTATGCGCTGGCGCTGGGCGCGATGGATCGCGGCAGCCATTATCTGGCGAAATACCCCGGCTGGGGCGGCTGGCTGCTGTTTGCCGCGTGCAGCGGTGCGGTTTTCCTGGGGGGCGCGAAGATTCTCGACTGCCTGAAGTATGAGAAGGCGGCGCGGGA
This sequence comes from Alteraurantiacibacter sp., assembly GCA_041740775.1. Taxonomy (GTDB): domain Bacteria; phylum Pseudomonadota; class Alphaproteobacteria; order Sphingomonadales; family Sphingomonadaceae; genus Alteraurantiacibacter. The sequence goes on from JBGSLI010000346.1 coordinate 3,232, forward strand.
TGTGCCTGCGGCTGGCGTCGGCATCACCAACTGAATTCGTCATTGCGAACAAAGTGAAGCAATCCATCTCCGGCCGTCGGCGCTGGGCGCACGGTTTGGAGCTGGATTGCCGCGTCGCCTGCGGCTCCTCGCAATGACCAATCCGGCAAAAAAGGAAAGGTGGGGCGGTTCTGTTGCTAGGCCCGCCCCGTGCCCCCGGAATCCGTTCTGTTGCCCGGTCGGTCCAACCGCGCTTCAGCTTTGTAACTTCAGGGCGTTAACCCGTCACATTACGCAGCGATGGCGAGTGCTTCGTTATCGTTGGCACTTGTGTGTTGTGAACAGTTTTACGGGTTACTCAGCCCGGGCAAAAACACCGTCTTTCAGCACACGTCGATCCTGGTTCGGCCCCGTCAGAAAATGCTGGTTTCCCAACAATTTGTGGTGGAGCCGCCGGGTACTGCCCCCGGGTCCGCTGTACCTATTGCACGGCGCGATTTATCGCCATATCCCGCTGATGCGGGCAGCACCCATATAGGCCCTGTGTGCTTAATGTGAAGTGTATCACTGCGCGCCAGGGCGCCACGATCACTTTTTCAGCGCATCGCGGATTTCGGTCAGCAGGTCGATTTCGCTCGGCCCGGCGGGCGCTTCTGCCGCCTTGGGGCCTTCCATCCGGGCTTTCACCTTGTTGGCATAACGCACCAGCAGGAAGATGATGAAGGCCAGGATCAGGAAATTGATGACCGTGGAGACAAATGCGCCCCAGGCGATTACATTGGCCCCCGCCTCGCGCGCGGCGGCCAGCGACATTCCTGCTTCCACCTCGCCGCTCAACACCAGATATCTGTCGCTGAAATCGACATCGCCCAGCAATGCGCCAACGATCGGCATGATCAGATCATCGGTCATCGAAGCGACAATCGTGCCAAAGGCCCCCGCGATGATGACCGCTACGGCCAGTTCCATCACATTGCCCTTGGCGATGAATTCCTTGAATTCGTTCAGCATCGGTATCCTCCTTTGCAACCCTGCACCGCAAACCGCGCGCTGACTGCCGCACAATGATGCCGTTGTGAAGGCATCGCACAAGGGTCCTGGCAAATTTTACATCGCCGCCCGCCGCGCCCTTGCTTGTTTCGCGCCCTCGCCGTGCTATATCAACAACACACCTGTCCGGGGGGAATTTCCGGGGAAATTGGAGGACAACGCATGTTTACCCGTCTGGCAAGACTGGCCACCACCGTTATCGGCAGCCTGGCGCTGGCCGGCTGCGGCATCAATTCGGTGCCTGCAAAGGAAGAAACCGCCAAGGCGCAATGGGCCAATGTGGAAGCCGCGCTGCAACGCCGTTCGGATGTGATTCCCAACCTCGTTTCAGTAGTGGAAGCTGCTGCGGTATCGGAAGAAAACATCCTCACCGGCGTGATCGAAGCGCGTTCGCGCGCCACTTCGATCAACATCACCACCGATGATCTTTCCAATCCGGAAGAATTCCAGCGATTCAACCAGGCGCAGAACCAGTTGACGCAGGCGCTGGGCCAGTTGCGCACCATCGTGGAAGCCTATCCGCAATTGCAGAGCAACGCGCGCTTTGCCGATCTGATGGTGGAGATCGAACAGGCGAACAACATGATCAATACCGAAATCACCCGCTACAATGATTTTGCGCGCGATTATAACACCGAAATCCGCACCTTCCCTTCCACCATTGGCGCCAACATCATCCACGGTTCCGAACCGCTGGAATATTTCCAGGCCGCCGAGGGTGCCGAGGAAAATCCGGAAGTGGAGTTCGACAATATCACCGGTGGCGATACGGCGGCCAACTGAGCGTGGTGTCTGGCGCGCTTCGGATTTTGCCACTGGCAGTGTTGCTGGTTGCCTGCCGGAGTGAGCAGCAGGCGGCGGTCGGGGAGGAGCAATCGGCCGTTCCCGCTGGTCCAGTTGTCGATGCAGCCGGGATCATTCCCGCCGCATCCGAAGCCGCGTTCAATGCCCGTTTGCGCAGCTATTGGGATGAAGAGGAAACCGCCATCGTAGTCAGCACGACCGACAGTCTTGGTGGCCGCAGCATCGAGGATTATGCGCGCGATCAGTTCGGTGAATGGGGCATCGGTAGTGCCGAAACACAGCGCGGCGTGCTGGTGCTTGTCGCTCCGGAAGAGTTCGAGGCGCGGATCGAAGTGGGCTGCGGGCTGGAAACCGTGCTGAGTAATGCGATTGTAATGGACATCATGGAAGAGGAAATGGTCCCGCAGTTTCGCACAGGAGAGCTGGTCGAAGGCATCGAAGCGGGAGTCGAAGCGATCATGACCGCGCTGGCCGAAGCCGAAACTGCGCCCGGTCCCGTCTCCTCCTTTTGCGTCGAGCTGATGCGGGAGGCGGCGTGACCCGGCTGTTTGTCCTCCTTGCTGCGATCCTGTCACTGCTTGCCGCCCCGGCTCTAGCGCAAAATTATGACTTTCCGCCGCGCCCGGAAGGGCCGGTGCTGGATAGTGCGGACATGCTTTCGGAGGCGACCGAGGCCGAACTCGACACGCGATTGCGCGAATATAACGCGCGCACCGGCAATGCGATCATCGTTGCCACCGTGCCCGATCTGGGGGGGGCGGAAATCGAACCCTATGCCACTGCGCTGTTTGCCGAATGGGGCATAGGAGGGGCGCAGCGCGATACCGGGCTGCTGCTGCTGATTTCGCGCGACGATCGCCAGATGCGGATCGAGATCGGATACGGGCTGCATCCGTGGTTTGGCGGGATCATGGCGGGCCGCGTGATCCGCGATACCATTACCCCGCGCTTCAAGGCGGGCGATTTTGATGGCGGGGTGACGCAGGGCGTCGATGCCATACTCGCCCATCTTGCCACCAGCCCGCAGGATGCGGTGGCGATAGAAGAGGCCGCGCAGGCCGCTGCCGAACAGGAACGCAGCGAAGGCGGCTTTCCCGTCGGCACCATCATCTGGGTAGGGTTCGCGCTGTTCTTCTTCGTTCTTCCGGCGCTTTCGGGCCGCAGCGGCAGGCGGCGCTATCGCCGCGGAGTGGGGGGCGTGGGCGGCGT
>JBGSLI010000347.1:0-6750 GCA_041740775.1 Alteraurantiacibacter sp.
CGCGATCAGCAGCACCATCGCCAATATGCCGAACGCGCCGATCTGCAGGCGCTGGATGCGTTCGGCACGTGTGCCGCCCAGCGGCGCGGCCGACGGTTCCGCCGGCAGCGGGCTTTCCATCGTTCCCGGCCTTTTGCGGGATCGCAGCAAATCGCGCGGATCGAGTGCCATGCGAGCCATTCTACCCGTTCAGGATGAACGCAGCCAGTCGAATACCGGCAGGCCCTTCGCCGCCAGCCATTCGCCGTTGTAAAGCGTGGAAAGATAGCGGAAGCCGGTATCGCACAGGATCGTTGCCACCCGCGCATCTTCACGCCCGTCCGCCACCAATTGCCGCCCCAGCTCCACTGCGCCCGCCACGTTGATTCCGCTGGAAAGGCCCAGGCACAGCCCTTCCTCGCGCAGCAGGCGGGCGACCCATTCCAGCCCTTCCTCATCCGAAATGCGGAACTGCGTATCGATCGGCGCGCCTTCCAGATTGGCGGTGATGCGGCCCTGCCCGATGCCTTCGGCCACCGAAGATCCTTCAGCCTTCAATTCCCCATGCGCGTAATAATTGAACAGCGCCGCGCCGAACGGATCGGTCAGCGCGATGCGGATATTTTCATCCTGCGCCTTCAGCCCCAGCCCCACGCCCGCCAGCGTTCCGCCGGTGCCCACCGCGCAGGTGAAGCCATCCACCCGCCCTTCCATCTGCGCCCAGATTTCGGGCGCGGTGCCTTCGATATGCGCGCGACGATTGGCGACGTTGTCGAACTGGTTGGCCCATACCGCGTTTTCGGTCTCCTCCGCGATCCGGCGGCTGGTGTGGACGAAATGGGCGGGATCGGCGAATTTGGTCGGCGGCACCAGCACCAGCTGTGCGCCCAGCGCGCGCAGCGTATCCATCTTTTCCTGCGACTGGTTGTCGGGCATCACGATCACGGTCTTGTAGCCCAGCGCATTGGCCACCAGCGCGATGCCGATACCGGTATTGCCCGCCGTGCCTTCCACCACCGTGCCGCCGGGCTGCAATTCGCCGCGCGCTTCGGCATCGCGCACGATCCACAGCGCCGCGCGGTCCTTCACGCTCGCGCCGGGATTGGCGAATTCGCACTTGCCCCAGATCTCGCACCCTGCCGCCTCGCTCGGTCCGGACAGGAGGACAAGCGGGGTATTGCCGATCAGATCGAGCGTGTCGGTGCGGGCGGGCGGCGGTGCAAGAAGCGTTGTCATGCAACGGGAATTAGGACGCGCAGGCACGAAGCGCAATGCGCGCGCGCCTTGGCCGCACGCAAACTCAGTCTTCTTCGGCGATCGTCACCTTCAGCCCGTCAAGCGCATCGGTGAAGGGAATCTGGCACGACAGGCGCGAATTGGGCTGGCGGTGATCGGACGAATCGAGCAGATCGTCCTCGTCCTCGCTCATCGCAGGCAGCCTGTCGGCAAAGGCCGGGTCGACATGCACGTGGCAGGTGGCGCAGGAACAGCATCCGCCGCAAAGCGCCAGCAATTCGTCAAAGCCATTGTCGCGGATGGCTTCCATCACGGTGAGGCCGCTGGCGGTTTCGATTGTGGACTCTTCGCCCGAACGGTTGACGACGGTGAGCTTGGGCATCGTGGTTGCATTTCCTCTGGTGACTTGCCGCGCGGCTGCTAGGCAATCGCGCTGGGATTGGCAAGGATGTGGCGATGGGGTTGAGTGCAAAGCAGATCGAGAACGCGCTCGATGCGGTGGCGGCGCGCGAACCGGCCATCGCCCGCGCGCTGGAGAAGGCAGGCTATCCCGAACCGCGCATCCGCCCCACCGGCTATATGACGCTGCTGCGCACCATCGTGGGCCAGCAGGTGAGCGTGGCGGCGGCGAGCACGATGTGGAACCGGCTGGAGGCCGAACTGGGCGCAGGTTTTACCCCCGCCAGCCTGCTGGAACGCGATTTCGACACGCTGCGCGCCTGCGGCCTGTCGCGCCAGAAGCAGGGCTATGCCCGGTCCCTGTGCGAACTGGTGGTGGCGGGCGAGGTGGATTTCGACACCCTTCCCGAAGATGACGAGGAAGCGATTGCCGCGCTGACGAAGATCAAGGGCATCGGCCGCTGGTCGGCGGAAATCTACCTGCTGTTTGCCGAGGGCCGCCCCGATATCTGGCCCGCAGGCGATCTGGCGGTGATGGCGGGCCTGGGAAAGATTCTGGGGCTGGAGGAACGGCCGGACGAAAAGGCCACCCGCGCACTGGCAGAACCGTGGAGGCCGCATCGCGGGGCGACCGCGATCTTCACCTGGCACTACTACTCGATGAGTCGTGAACCGATCTGAGGGCTATGGCCGGTATTCCGCCCGCCGATCAAAAAGCGGCCTGTCTGCCAACGACTCATAGCGGACACAAGGATGGACATCGCAGTTTCGCAAAAGCTGCCTTTGGCTTGACCAAGCCTGCGATATATGTCGAAAAGCCGAATAACCAAGCTGGTTGTGGCAGTCGATTGGCAGGTCACAGGGCTTTCAGATCTGGCAAGCGGGGATATGAATTGCGTCCACGGATTGCGATAGGCATCACGACCTATTTGGATATTTCCGACAGTGAATTCGGAACTGCCATTTATCGAGCGCACGAAGATACTTCCAATCGGCTAACGCCCAACAGAGTGAGGATTTGGTCGGCAAAGCATGACATCGCGGCAACGCACGACTTTAGCTCGTTATGGCTCACCGTTATGCCTTTCGAGAGGCGAGAGGGGAAAGGTCCAGATAAGGGGAAGCTCTTGGATAAGGGCGAGTTTCGTGTTGGCGCTGAATGGAGCCGCACTGGTTCTCTTGCAGGTCGAGGCAGGGTGGATTTTCGACCGGAGTTGGACCACTCACAGTGCGATACATTGTCGATAGAGTTCAACTATGATCCTAAGATTGATTGGTATGGGCTGTTTCAGCGGCTCGTGGAGATTTGCAAGCCCGCCTATGGAATGTTGCACCTATTCACAGAGCTGGAATTGTCACATTCCGAGGGAAAGGACCACTTAGAGAGATTCGACGGGCCGCTTGTGGGGGAAGGCTCCTTTACAAGCTGGAAGACTTCCTTGGGTAGCTGGAGAGCACCAGACAGGTGGCAATTGGCTGAGCGCAGAACGTTTCGATCTTTGCCTCAACTCTCGTGGGCCAACTACTTTGGATCGGAATTCGATGGCGTGATTGATGCAGTGCGCTGCAATGCCATGGCAGACGGCATCCATGGAGATAAGGATCAACGATTTCTGAGGATTACTGAAGCAATTTCCGACGTTGTCGACCAGCCTGAAATTTTCGACGCCAAGCGAGAGCGGCTTAAGTCGCATTTTCCGGAAGGCTTTTTCCGGTTGTAGTTCAAGCTGCCAGCAGTGCTAAATCGCATACGCTCGGCCAAGCTTCCGATAGGTATGCGCGACGAATGGCATCTTTGGCTGACTTGCCCGCAAAACCTGCCTGTCAGCTCCCCACCCAATTTCAGAAATTGCGCCATTGCTCGGATTGAGCCAAAATCTGCCATTTACAGTATCGCCGGATTGCAGCAGTCGAGAGCACGATACTGCGAAATATTCTAACCATCTGAAATAGCTAATTCCCACATAGATTGGTGCCGTGTCTTTTTCCTTCCATTGTTACAATAACCCGGCGCTTTGAACCGAACTTCGTCATTGCGAGGAGCCGGAGGCGGCGCGGCAATCCTTTCCTGCCCATTGCGCCCCTGCGCAACGGCAGGACCGGATTGCTTCGACTGCGGCTCGCAATGACGCGTTGCGGTTATGGCGCGCGATACCTACCTCCCCAGCCGGGACCAACCGGGAGACCCCATGACCACCACCACCGCCGCCACTCGCGTAGCCGACACCCCGCTGATCCCGCGCGATCACCTGTTCGGCAATCCCACCCGCTCGGGCGGCAAGATCAGCCCGGATGGCCAGTGGGTCAGCTGGATGGCGCCGTGGGAAGGGGTGATGAATGTGTTCATGGCCCCTGCCAGCGATCACGCCGATGTGCGCCGCATGACCAGCGCCAAGGATCGCCCGATCCCGGCCTATTTCTGGGCGCCAGACAGCCGCAGCGTGCTGTATATCCGCGACAAGGAGGGGGATGAGAATTTCCTGCTCTATCAGGTCGATCTGGCGGCGAAGGCCGAAAGGTGCCTGACCCCGTTTGACGGCGCGCGGGTGCAGGTGCTGGGCGGTTCCGAGACGATCCGAGACAAGATCCTGGTGGGCATCAACAACCGCGATCCGCATTATTTCGATGTTCACCTGCTCGATCTTGCCACCGGTGCACTTGAACTGGTGTTCGAAAACAACGCCTGGGCAGGCTTTGAATCCGACGACAGCCTGACGCTGCGCTGGGCCATGCGGCAGAATGCGGCGGGAGGCACCGACATGCACGAGATTACCGATGGCGTGGTGGCCGAAATCCCGCGCGAAGTGACCGGGCTGGACGATGCGCTCACCACCGGCATGGCGGGCTATACCACCGATGGCACCACGCTTTACTGGCTCGACAGCCGCGGGCGCGACACCGCCGCGCTTTATGCCGAAGATACCGCCACCGGCACCCGCAGGCTGATCGCAGCGCATGACAAGGCCGATATCGGCGGCACCATGCGCGATCCCAGAACGGGCGTGGTGCAGGCGTGGAGCGCCACCTATCTGCGCACCGAACATCACCCCATCCACGAAGGCATCGGCGCATCGCTGGCCTGGCTGCGCGAACAGCTGGAGGGCGATTTCGGCGTGCAATCGCGCACCGATGATGATCTGCGCTGGCTGGTATGGAACGATCCGCTGACCGGCCCCGTTGCCAGCTATCTTTACGACCGGGAAGCCGAAACCCTCACCCGCTTTTACGTCACCAAGCCCGAGCTGGAAGGCGCGCCGCTCCAGCCGATGCACGCGCTGGAAATCCCCGCGCGCGACGGGCTGGTGCTGCCAAGCTACCTCACCCTGCCGCCGCAGTGCGATCCCGAAGCACACGGCATTCCGCAAGCGCCGGTGCCGCTGGTGCTGCTGGTCCACGGCGGGCCGTGGGCGCGCGATAGCTTTGGTTTCAACCGGACGCACCAATGGCTGGCCAATCGCGGCTACGGCGTGCTCTCGGTCAATTTTCGCGGCTCCACCGGCTTTGGCAAGGGCTTCATCAGCGCGGGCGACAAGCAGTGGTCGGGCAGGATGCACGATGATCTGATCGATGCGGTGGAATGGGCGGTGGAACGCGGCATTGCCCAGCGCGACAAGGTGGCGATCATGGGTGGTTCCTACGGCGGCTATGCCACGCTGGTGGGCCTCGCCTTTACGTCCGAAGTGTTCGCCTGCGGAGTGGACATCGTCGGCCCGTCAAATCTCGAAACGCTGCTGGAAACCATCCCGCCATACTGGGAACCGCTGGTGAAGCAGTTTCACGAACGGATGGGCGACCCGACCACCGAAGAAGGGCGGCAGTTCCTGAAGAATATCAGCCCGCTGTATCGCGCCAAGGATATCACCAGGCCGCTGCTGATCGGCCAGGGCGCCAATGATCCGCGCGTGAAGCAGGCCGAAAGCGACCAGATCGTTGCCGCGATGGAACAGCACGGCATCCCCGTCACCTATGTCCTGTTTCCCGATGAAGGCCATGGCTTCCACCGCCCGGAAAACAACATCGCCTTCAACGCGATTGCAGAGAATTTCCTCGCCGAATGCCTCGGCGGGCGGGCTGAGCCGGTGGGTGTTGTGCTGGGTGCCTCGACAGCGGAAATCCGCACGGGCCGCGAATATGTGAAGGGACTTTAGCTGTCCTGCCTTCCCATTTCGTCATTGCGAGCGTAGCGAAGCAATCCATCTCCTGACCATGCGCCAAGAGGCCACGGCGGGAGATGGATTGCTTCGTCAACTGCGGCTCCTCGCAATGACGAAGCCTGGAGAGTTGGCCTTGGAACGAAAATCCATCTTCATCACCGGCGGGGCATCGGGCATCGGCCGTGCCATCGCGCAGCATTTTGCCGCGAAAGGCTGGCTGGTGGGCATTGCCGACCGCAATTCCACCGGGCTTGCCGAAACCAAGGCGCTGCTGCCCGAAGGCTGCTGCCACTGCTACACTTTCGATGTGACCGACCGCGCCGGGTGGGACGATGCGCTGGCCGATTTCGCCCGCCATACCGGCGGCGCGATCACCGTGCTGGCGAACAATGCCGGCCTGCCATCGGGCGGCCCGCTGACCGAAGTGACGCATGAAGAGCTTGACCTGCTGCTCGACGTGAACCTGCGCGCGGTGTTCTATGGCGCGAAGGCGGGCTATCCCTACCTCAAGGCCGCCGCGCCCGGTTCCTGCCTGCTCAACACCGCCAGCGCGGCGGCGATTTACGGCATGGCCAACCAGAGCGTTTACGGCGCCACCAAGGCCGGGGTCAAATCGATGACCGAAAGCCTCGATGCCGAATGGCGCCCGCACGGCATCAAGGTCCGCTCGCTGATGCCCAGCTTCATCGATACCCCGCTGCTGCAACAGCCGCCCAACCGCAGCCGCAACACCCCCATCCGCGATGCGGTGGTAAGGGCGGGGCTGGAATTCACGCCGGTGGAAGTGGTAGCGCAGGAAGCGTGGAACGCGGTTCACGGCGACAAGGTGCACACGCTGGTAGGCAAGACCGCCAGGAAGCTGAAACGCATCGCCACCTTCTTCCCCGGCCAGTTGCGCAAACGCGCGGTGACGCTGGCAGAGGCGCATGAACGAAGCGAGGGGCGGCCCGCGAGCGATTGATCCTTCGGACTCCCCTCCCCA
>JBGSLI010000348.1:0-2265 GCA_041740775.1 Alteraurantiacibacter sp.
GTCGGAGACCATATCCCCGTCACATATGTGCCCGCGCGCAATCTGCTGTTCCTGGCATTGACCACCGCCTTTGCCGAAAGCTGCGGCGCCGGCGACATCTTCATCGGGGTGAATGCGCTCGATTATTCGGGCTATCCCGACTGCCGCCCCGAATTCATCGCCAGTTTTGCAGAAACGGCGCGGCTGGGCACGAAACAGGGGGTGGAAGGCCGCCCCTTCACGATCCACGCGCCGCTGCAACAGATGAGCAAGGCCGATATCGCGCGCGAATGTGCGAGGCTCGGGCTCGATCCGGCGTGGAGCTGGTCGTGCTACGATCCGGCCGAAGGCGGTATCGCCTGCGGATTTTGCGACAGCTGTCGCCTGCGCCGCAAGGGTTTTGCCGAGGCCGGCGTGGAGGATACCACGCCCTATGCCGCAAATGCGGGCGATACGACGGTCTAGCCGCGCGTCACCACACCGCAGGCGATCCTGCCGCCCGCCGCGCCCGACGGGTCGCTGCGGTAATCGTCCACGCCTTCATGCACCACAATGGCCGTGCCGTCGGCATCGAACACCGCCGCCTCGATCGCTTCGCGCGTTCCGCGCAGCACCGTGCTCATCGTGCCCGAACCGTCTGCGCCGATGGTGACATTGGGCATATCGCCCAGATGCGCGCCTTGCGGATTGCGCGTGCCATGCTGATTACCGCCGGGATTGAGATGCCCGCCGGCCGAGGTAAAATCACCCGCGCTGCAATCGCCTGTGGTGTGCAGGTGAACCGCATGCACCCCTTCGCCAAGCCCGCTGAAGCTGGCGTTCAGCGTCACTTCCCCGCCCAGCGAATACAGCCGTGCGGTGCCAATCTGCGCGCCCTGCCGATCGAGGATCGTGGCCGAGCCGATCGGGGTTGCCGCATTCTCGTAAACGGTCTGGCAACCGGCGAGAGCGAGAAGAGCGAAGGGAGCAATGATAAGAGTGGGGCGGGCCATGCGAGGGATTCCTTTTTTGCGGTTTTCCCAGCCCTAACACGGCAGCGGCGCAAAGGGTCCTCAATTTTCCGGCAGAATCCCGGCGGTGACAAGCGCCGCGATCAGGGCGGCGATGGCGGCGCGGGCCTCGGCATCAGCGGTTGCCCCGCCTGTTGGGGCAGCGATGGTTCCGGCGCGCTGCCAGATGCCGTCGAAACGCGCGGTGCAGCCCGTTGCCCGGTCGAAAACGCTCATACCGGAGCGTGGAGCGATGAACAGCCAGTTCCCCGCCTGTTGCACGGCGATGCTGGCCGCGTTGCCCGCCCAATCGCCGACAGGCTGACTGCCGACGATCCAGCTTTCGCCATCGGCCGGACTGGCAGGCGCGGCGTCGGCCTCCCCCTCTACTGCCGGGTGGAGCAAGCCGTCGATCCGCGCCAGCGCTTCGTTGACGGTAAATTCCTTCTGCGCCTGCGCGACGAACAGATTGGGCAGCGCATGGCGCGGCGTGGCGAAAGCAAAATTGACAGGATTGGTCATGGCGGTCCTCAGGAAATGGTGGTCAAAAAGAGTGCGAACGAGCGGGCGAAAGTGCCGATCTGGCGCACCCACAGCGCCTCGCCGGGATGGTCGACCCGCAATTGCGCCAGCGTTGCGGCGGGCAGTGTGAATGCGGGGGTGACAGCTTCCCAGCTGGCGAATGGCGCATCGGGATCGCCCAGCCCGATTTCATAGACCTCGCGCTGTTCGTTCATTGGCACCTCGACGGTGGCAGACCACGTCCATGCTCCGCGCGCGCGCCGCGTCCAGCACAGCGACACGCTGCCGTCGGGCAGTTGCTTCACCCGCGGATGCACCGGAGTTAGTGGGCGCAGCGTAGCACGAAGCCCCGTGATCGTGCCGATTACCGGATCGGTATCGGCAAGCCCGATGGCGGCAATGGCGGGCGACTGGCCCAGCTGGCTATCGTCGAGAGCCACCGGCCGATCATCCAGCAGCACGAAGGAGCGGCCCGCCGCCGCGCCAAGCCGCGCGCTGTGTTCGGTGGCACCGCGCCCGCGCAGCAGCGAGGATATCCGCCAGTTCGCGCCGCCCAGATGCTCGGCACTGGCGAATTGCAGGATTTCCTCGCCCACCAGCGCCCGGTTCGCGCCATTGGCAAGTTCTTCCAGGCCGCGGCTTTCGAGCAGGAAATCGGCCGAGGCCAGTGCGATATCCAGCGCCGAATGGCGATCGACAAGCGCGGTCGGCATCGCTGCCAGCGCCGATTGCGTGGTGCCAATGACGCTGCGCCGCGATCCGGTTGCGCCGATGG
>JBGSLI010000349.1:0-2566 GCA_041740775.1 Alteraurantiacibacter sp.
TCCGCCGCCAGACCGCGGATCACTGCGGGTGCCAGCTGATCGCCGGGCCGCGCCGCGATCGCGCGCAGTTCGTCGGCGGTCACTTCCCCAATGGGTGCGGGCCCAATGGGTGCGGGCCGTTTCGAGATCGGCATCGGTTGGCTCCTTCGGGTGCAGGCTAATCGAGAATGGCGCGCTTAGGAAGCGCTTCCATTTGTGCCCCTGCGCGCTTAACAGTCCTGGCTGGATACCAATGGGCTTTGTCAACGTTCGAGCCTTGCGCTGCTGCGCCGGGCAGGATTTGCTAGAGTGCGCTCTACTCGATAGAGCGTTTGGCCAGGCTATTTTACAAAGCGGATAAATCGAGCGGAGCATTTGGACAGAAAACCGACAATCGATGATGTCGCCAGTGCAGCAGGCGTGGCGCGGGCGACCGTGTCGCGGGTGCTGAATGCCAGCCCGAACACCAGCGAGCGTGTGCGTGAGCGGGTGATGAAGGCGGTCCACGATCTCAATTACCAGGTCAATCAGCAGGCAAGGCAGCTGGCGAGCGGAACCAGTCGGCTGGTGGCGCTGATATTTGCCGCCGACGCCGAAACCGAACCGAACAGCTATTATCACTCCGCCGTCGAACTGGGGGCCATGCGCGCCTGTTCGGAGCTGGGTTACGGATTGGTCACGCACACGCTGGACCCGGCAGCGGAAAAGGATCATTCCCGGATCCTGCTGCTGGCGGACAACAGCCGGTGCGACGGGCTGGTGCTCACCCCTCCGTTTTCGGATGATGATGCGCTGATCAGGGCCTTGCAGCAGCGCGGTTTTCCATTCGTGCTGATTTCCGCCGGGCCGGATGCGCGGCGCCTGTCCTGCTCGGTGGGGATCGACGACCGGCAGGCGGGGTTCGAACTCGGCGCGCACCTCCTGCAAAAAACCCATCGCCGCTTCGGCTTCATCAGCGGCCCGCGCGATCACAAATCCGCCGCGCTGCGGCTGCAGGGCTTCCTCGACGCATTGGCGGGCGCGGGGCTGAACGATGACGCCACCGTGATTGCGGAGGGGAATTTCACCTTCAAATCCGGGACGGATCTGGCCGGGCAATTGCTGGCCGGCCCCGACAGGCCAACCGCCCTCGTGTGCGCCAACGACGATATGGCCGCAGGCGCGCTGTTCACCGCGCACCGGCTCGGCCTGAATGTTCCCGCCGATCTTTCGATCACCGGTTTCGACGACACGCCCGTATCGCAGATCGTCTGGCCCCCGCTGACGACGATCCATCAGCCGCTTCGCCTGATCGGATCGAAGGCCATAGAATTGCTGGTGGCCAATGTCATGCGGGAGAACGGGGCATCCGATCCCGTCTGCGCAGAGCACCTTGTACCGTTCCATCTGATCGAACGGGAATCGACCGCCCTGCGATGAATCTGCCGGAAATTTGGAAGCGCTTCCAAATTTTGTTTGACACAGGCTCCGGGCATCGGCACATGACCATGAGAGCGCTTCCACAAACTTGGGTTCGTGTCCGCACGAGATCCGCAAGAAGCGATCCAGGGGATTTAAGAATCAGGATAAAAATCCTGACAGGGAGGGATAAAATGAAAATTCGAACTCGTTCTTCGAGTCGCGCCGTCGCACTTGGTCTTACGGCTTCCGCAATCGCGCTTGCCGCATCGCTGCCCACTATCGCCCACGCCCAGGATGCGGACGAACAGGACCCTTCTGCCGAGGAAGCGGTAGCCGAAGAAGACCCGGACGCAATCATTGTCACCGGCATCCGCGCCGGACTGGCGAATTCGATCGCCATGAAGCGCGACGAGCTTTCGATCGTCGAGGCAATTTCTGCCGAAGATATCGGCAAGCTGCCCGACATCTCGATCGCCGAATCGCTCTCGCGCCTGCCCGGCCTCACCACGCAACGAGTCAACGGCCGCGCCCAGGTGATCTCCATCCGCGGCATGGCTCCCGATTTTTCCACCACCTTGCTCAACGGCAGGCAGCAGGCGAGTTCGGGCGACAACCGCGGCGTCGAATTCGATCAATATCCTTCCGAATTGCTGTCCAGCGTGGTGGTCTACAAGACCCCCGATGCCAGCATCGCCGGGATGGGGCTTTCGGGCACCGCCGATCTGCGCACCGTTCGCCCGCTGACATACGGGCGGCAGGCGATTGCTCTCAACCTTCGCGGCGAAGGCAACACCAGCAGCCAGCTGAACGATGACGTGCGCAATTACGGCTTCCGCGGCAGCGCCAGCTATATCGATCAGAATGAAGCGGGCACGCTGGGCTGGGCGCTCGGTTTCGCTTATCTCGATTCGCCGTCGCAGAACCGGCATTACAAGGCCTGGGGCTATGAAAACTTCGGCGGCGCTGCCTTCACCAGCGATCGCATCACGCCCGACACGGCGGATCAGGCGCTGTTCCTCAACGGGCAGGAAATCTTCGCCACATCACGGCTGAACAAGCGCGCGGCGGGGATCGCGATTGTCGAGTGGGAACCGAGCGACAGTGTCCATCTGACGACCGACCTCTATTATTCCAATTTCAAGCAGCGCGAGGTTACCCGCGGCGCGCAGTGGTTCTCCAACCCCTG
>JBGSLI010000350.1:0-5156 GCA_041740775.1 Alteraurantiacibacter sp.
CCTGGTGCTGTCGATCAATGAATTGCCGCCCAGCCAGCCGGTCGAGGTCGTCGCCGTGATCGGCGGCGGCGACGCGGCTGCCGCGGGCACCCTGCCATCGCTTCCCAACCATGCCAGAGAGCCCAACCCCACCAGAGAGGAGGTGCTTGCCGCGTGAAGCACGATCACTCGCAATTCGCCGCCGCCTATGGCGCGCATGATATCGTCGCCGACCGGGTCCGCCGCTTCGTGCCGATGGTGCGCAAGGCCGCCTGGCATATCTACAGCAACGGGCGCGACGGGCTGGAGGTGGACGATCTGATGCAGGCCGGCTTCATCGCGCTGACCGAATGCGCGCGCAACCATGCCGGGCCGGGGGAAGATGGCTTTGCCGCCTACGCCAAGATCCGCGTGCGCGGGGCGATGTTCGATGTGATCCGCAAGATGATGCCCGAAAGCCGCGGGCAGGTGGCACGGCGGCGCAAGGCCGAAGCCGCGCAGGAACGCCTGCGCCAGATGCTGGGGCGCGAGCCTGCGGCGAGCGAGCTGGCCGCCGAACTGGGCATCGCGCCGGGCGATCTGGGCGCGTTTCTCACCGTGGAAGTGCAGCTTACCGCGATGGATGCCGCCTATGACGATGCCAATTCCGCCTTTGCCAGCGCCGATCCCGATCCCTTCGCGCTGTTGTGCGAGATGGAGGATGGCGAGCGGCTGGGCGCGGCGATGGAACGCCTGCCCGAACGGCTGCAACTGGTGCTGCAGCTTTATTTCGTCGAGGAGCTGAACCTCACCGAAATCGCCGCCGTGCTCGAAGTCAGCGTCCCGCGCGTCCACCAGCTGAAGGCCGAAGCGCTGGTGAAACTGCGCGGCATGATGGCGTAGCCTCCGAGCCTAGAGCTTGCTCGTCAGTTCGGGCACGGCGTTGAACAGATCCGCCACCAGCCCGATATCGGCGACCTGGAAGATCGGCGCGTCGGCATCCTTGTTGATCGCCACGATCACCTTGGAATCCTTCATCCCCGCCAGATGCTGGATCGCCCCCGAAATGCCGATGGCGATATAGACATTGGGGGCGACGATCTTGCCGGTCTGGCCGACCTGATAATCATTGGGGACGTATCCCGCGTCAACTGCTGCGCGGCTGGCACCGATCGCGGCGCCAAGCTTGTCCGCCAGCGGCGTGATGGTAGCCTCGAAGGTGGCCGCATCCTTCAGCGCGCGGCCACCTGAAACGATGATTCCGGCGCTGGTGAGTTCGGGCCGCTCGGACTTGACCGCATCGAGCTTCACGAATTCGGACAGGCCTGCGCTGCCAGCGCCCGCAATGCTTTCAACACCGGCACTGCCGCCTTCGGGTGCGGCCTTGTCGAAGGTGGTGGTGCGCACGGTAATGACCAGCTTGGGATCGCTGCTGGTCACGGTGGCGATGGCGTTGCCGGCATAGATCGGGCGCTTGAAGGACTTGGGGCCTTCGACGCTGATGATATCCGATACCTGCATCACATCGAGCATGGCGGCAACGCGCGGCAGCACGTTCTTGCCGGTGGTGGTGGCGGGTGCCAGCACCGCGTCGTAGGTATCCATCAGGCCGGCGATCAGCGGCGCGATGTTTTCGGCCAGCCCATGCGCATAGGCGGCATCCTGCGCGAGCAGCACCTTGGCCACGCCCGCGATCTTCGCGGCGGCATCGGCGGCACTCCCGGCATCATCGCCGCCGGCCACAAGGAGATGCACATCGCCGCCCAATTGCGCGGCGGCGGTGACGGTGGCGAGCGTCGCATCGGCGATCTGGCCATCATGGTGTTCGGCAAAAACCAGAGCGGTCATCAGGCAACTCCCAGAGCTTTGAGCTTGGCCACCAGCGCATCAACATCGGCGACGATCTCGCCTGCCTTGCGCACCGGAGGTTCGGCAACATGGGTGGTGGCAAGGCGCGGGGTGGTATCGACGCCGTAATCAGCCGGAGTTTTGACCGCCAGCGGCTTCTGCTTCGCCTTCATGATATTGGGCAGCGAAGCATAGCGCGGCTCGTTCAGGCGCAGGTCGGTAGTGACGATCGCGGGCAGGGTGAGCCTGACCGTTTCCAGCCCGCCATCGACTTCGCGGGTGACGCTCACGTGATCGCCATCGATTTCCACCAGCGAAGCAAAGGTCCCCTGCGGGCGGCCCATCAGCGCGGCGAGCATCTGCCCGGTCTGGTTCGAATCATCGTCGATAGCCTGCTTGCCCAGCATCACGATGCCGGGACCTTCTTCGTCGGCAATCGCCTTGAGGATTTTTGCTACCGCCAGCGGCTCCACTGTATCATCCGTCTGGACCAGGATCGCCCGGTCTGCGCCCATTGCCAGCGCGGTGCGAAGCGTTTCGGTTGCCTTGGCCGGGCCGACCGAGACGGCAATCACTTCGCTAGCCTTGCCCGCTTCACGCAAACGCAGCGCTTCTTCCACCGCGATCTCGTCGAACGGGTTCATGCTCATCTTGACGTTGGCAAGGTCCACGCCCGAACCATCCGCCTTCACGCGCGGCTTCACATTGTAATCGATCACCCGCTTCACGGGCACGAGGATTTTCATGGATCGTCGTCCTCTCTCTCGGATTCGGCAACTGCCGCTTATGTAAACAGCCTAACGTATAGGTCAAGTAGCTTGGCTTTACCTGTGAATCGCTCCGGCCTAGTCTGCGGCGGTTGCCTATAATTGGCTCGCTGTAAAGGAGCAGCTGCATGCGCTTTGCACTTCCTGCTTCCCTGATCGTGTTGGCGATGGCGCTGCCTGCATCTGCACAGGAAACCCGCATTGCTCCTGACGGGCACGTCCCGCCGCCTGCGCAGATGGAAGATGTCGCGTGGCTGGCGGGCAATTGGAGCGGCCCAGGCATCCGGGGCGCACCGTCGCACGAGGCATGGCTGCCCCCCGGCGCGGATACGATGGTGGGGCTGTTCGTGCAGGAGAATGGCGAAGGCGGGCTGATGTTCACCGAGCACATGTATATCAGCGAGGTGGACGGATCGCTCGCAGTGCGGCTGAAGCATTTCAACCCCGACCTTATCGGCTGGGAAGAGCGCGAGGAAATGCTCACCTTCCGGCTGGTGGCGCTGGAACCCTGCGCGGCGTACTTCAGCGGGTTGACCTATCGCTGCGCCAACGGCGAGAACACGCAGGACGGGATCGTGGTGGCGGTGCGGATGTCCAGCGAAGGGCCAGAAGTACAGGAACTGCGGTTCGATTTCGCGCCGGTGGGCGTGGAGCCAGCGCCCGTCCGCTGCCCCGATGCTATGAACACGATGGAGATCAACGACTGCTACGCCGACATCCTCGACCGCGCCGAAGCACGGCGGGCCGAATATCACGCAGCAGCGCTGGCGCGCCATGCGGATGATGAAGAGGTTGCGCGGATGCTGGGGGAGAGCGAGCAGGCCTTCAACGAATATCGCGATGCCGAATGCGCTGCGATGTACCAGCGCTGGATCGGCGGTTCGATCCGCAACGTGATGGCACTACAATGCCAGATCGCCCAGACTGACGCGCGAACGCACACGATCTGGGAAAACTGGCTGACCTACCCGGATTCGACCCCGCCGGACCTGCCGGAGCCTCAGCCTACCCAATAGCGCGCATCAAGCCGCCGCCTTCACCTGCGCGACAATCTTCTTCGCCGCATCGCCCAGATCGTCCGCCGCGATGATCGGCAGGCCCGAATTGGCGAGGATATCCTTGCCCTGCTGAACATTGGTGCCTTCCAGCCGCACCACCAGCGGTACCGAAAGGTTCACTTCCTTTGCCGCCGCCACGATGCCTTCGGCAATGATGTCGCACTTCATGATGCCGCCGAAGATGTTGACCAGAATGCCCTCCACCGCCGGATCGGAAAGGATAATCTTGAACGCCGCGGTCACCTTCTCGCGGTTGGCGCCGCCGCCCACGTCGAGGAAATTGGCCGGAAAGGCGCCGTTCAGCTTGATGATGTCCATTGTCGCCATCGCCAGCCCTGCGCCATTGACCATGCAGCCGATATTGCCGTCGAGCTTGATATAGGCGAGATCGTGCTTGCTGGCCTCGACCTCCATCGGGTCTTCCTCGGTCTCGTCGCGCATCGCTTCCACGTCGGGATGGCGGTAGAGCGCGTTCGAATCGAAGCTCATCTTGGTGTCGAGCACCAGCAGTTCGCCGCCTTCTGTCTCGACCAGCGGATTGATTTCGAGCATCGCGCAATCGAGCTTCACGAAGGCATCATACAGCTGCTTGGCCAGCTTCTGCGCCGCCTTGGCCAGATTGCCCGACAGGCCGAGCGCGAAGGCAACGCTGCGGCCGTGGTGCGGCATGAAGCCGGTGGCGGGATCCACGGTGAGCGTGGTGATCTTTTCGGGCGCGGAGTGCGCCACTTCCTCGATATCCATTCCGCCTTCGGTGGATACGATCATCGCCACCCGGCTGGTTTCCCGGTCGATCACCATCGAGAGATAGAATTCCTTGGCGATATCCACCCCGTCGGTCACGTAGAGCCGGTTCACCTGCTTGCCCGCTTCACCGGTCTGGATCGTCACCAGCGTATTGCCGAGCATGTCCTTCGCGTCGGCTTCCACATCGGCCACGCTTTTGGCCAGCCGCACGCCGCCCTTGGCATCAGCGGGAAGTTCGGCAAACTTGCCCTTGCCGCGCCCGCCCGCATGGATCTGCGCCTTCACCACGTAGAGCGGCCCCGGCAGCCTGCCCGCCGCCGCCACGGCTTCTTCCACGCTCTGCGCCGGATAGCCGGTGGGCACGCCGATGCCGAATTTCGCCAGCAGTTCCTTGGCCTGATATTCGTGGATGTTCATGCGAGAGAGCCTTCGTGTCCGGGGAGGTGATTCATGGTGCGCCCTAAAGCATCATCGCGCCATGCTTGCAAACCCTTCATTGGTCGATCATCGCGGATCGCAGCGATGATCGACAGCAGCAAACTCGAACAGATCTGCCGCGAGGCGGGCAATATGGCCTTCGGGCGCTGGCCGGGCAGCGGCCACGCGCTGAAAAGCTGGGAGAAGGCCCCCGGCAATCCGGTGTGCGAGGCGGATATCGAAGTCGATACCTTCCTGAAGCGCGAGCTGGGCCGCCTGCTGCCGTCCGCCGGCTGGCTGAGCGAGGAGACGGCGGATCACGCCGGGCGGCTCGCCAAGGGGCTGATCTGGCTGGTCGATC
>JBGSLI010000351.1:0-3269 GCA_041740775.1 Alteraurantiacibacter sp.
TTCGGCGACCGCAACGGCGTTCACATCATCGACCTGTCGCAGACCGTGCCGCTGTTCGCGCGCGCGCTCGATTTCGTCCAACAGACCGTGCGCGCGGGCGGCAAGGTGCTGTTCGTGGGCACCAAGCGTCAGGCGGCCGAACCGATCGCGCAGACCGCGCGCCAGTGCGGCCAGCACTTCGTCAACCACCGCTGGCTGGGCGGAATGCTCACCAACTGGAAGACGATTTCGGGCTCGATCCGCGAACTCAAGAACCTGGAAGAACAGCTTTCGGGCGACACCAGCGGCCTGACCAAGAAGGAAGTGCTCAACCTCACCCGCAAGAAGGACAAGCTGGAGCTTTCGCTGGGCGGCATCCGCGATATGGGCGGCATTCCGGCGGTGATGTTCGTGATCGATGCCAACAAGGAAGATCTGGCGATCAAGGAAGCCAACGTGCTCGGCATTCCGGTGGTGGCGATTCTCGATACCAATGTGAATCCCGAAGGCATTTCCTTCCCGATCCCCGGCAATGACGATGCCGCGCGCGCGGTGCGCCTGTATTGCGATGCCATCGCGCAGGCGGCCATGAGCGGTCGCGGCGAAGGCGTGGTCGATTCGGGTGCGGATATCGGCGCGATGGAAGCCCCGCCCGCCGAAGTGATCGCCGAGGAAGCTCCCGCTACGGAAGCTCCCGCTGCGGAAGCTCCCGCTGCTGAAGAAACCGGCGCGGAAGCCTGATTTTCCGCCGCGCGGGCCAATGTCGCCCGCGTGTCACAGATTGCGATCAAGGCGCCGGTCCATCCCCCAACAGGACCGGCGTCGTTCCATTATTTGAAAAGGACACCAAAAATGGCAGCTTTTACCGCTTCCGACGTGAAAGCCCTGCGCGAGAAGACCGGCGCGGGCATGATGGACGCCAAGAAGGCGCTCGAAGAAGCCAATGGCGATATCGAGGCCGCGGTTGACGCATTGCGCGCCAAGGGCCTCGCCACCGCCCAGAAGAAATCCAGCCGCACCGCCGCCGAAGGGCTGGTGGGCGTGGCCGTCGAAGGCACGAAGGGCGTTGCCGTCGAAGTGAATTCGGAAACCGATTTCGTCGCCAAGAACGACAAGTTCCAGGATTTCGTCCGCAAGACCACTGCGGTGGCGCTCGGCCTCGGCAGCAATGATGTCGATGCGGTGAAGGCTGCCGGATATCCCGATGGCGGCACCGTGGCCGAAAAGCTGACCGACAACGTCGCCACCATCGGTGAAAACCAGCAGGTCCGCCGGATCAAGAACGTCGCCGTCTCCAGCGGCATGATCGTGCCCTACATGCACAACGCCGCCGCGCCGAACCTCGGCAAGATCGGTGTGCTGGTGGCGCTGGAAAGCGAAGCGGGCGCCGACGTGCTCGAACCGCTGGGCAAGCAGCTGGCGATGCACATCGCCGCCGCCTTCCCGCTGGCGCTGGATGCCGACAGCCTTGATGCCGACGTGCTTGAGCGCGAGCGCAAGATCGCTGCCGAAAAGGCCGCCGAAACGGGCAAGCCCGCCGATGTGCAGGCCAAGATGGTGGATGGCGCGATCAAGAAATACGCCAAGGAAAACGCCCTGCTCAGCCAGGTTTTCGTGATGGACAACAAGACCGCGATTGCCGATGTGGTGGCGCAGGCGGGCAAGGCCGCGGGCACTTCCATCGTGCTGACCGATTACGTCCGCTTCCAGCTGGGCGAAGGCATCGAGAAGGAAACCAGCGATTTCGCAGCGGAAGTCGCGGCGGCCGTGAAGGGCTGATCTACCCGTGCGAGTCCCCGCGTAGGCGGGGACCCGGAGATACAGAAAAGCCGCCGGGGTTCGCGCTCCGGCGGCCTTTTTGTGTCTGTGCCAGGTCGCAAAACCGCCGGGGAACACTTGGCACCGGCCCCCCTGCGCTCTAAAGCCCGCGCAACGCCGCGCCCGATGCGTCGGCACAAGAGGAAATCTCGCCCAATGCTGCTTCCCGATACCAGGCGCATCCTGCTCAAGCTTTCGGGCGAGGTGCTGATGGGCGCGCAGGGCTTCGGCATCGATCCTGCGGTGGTGGAGGCGCTGGCGCGCGAAGTGAAGGCGGCGAAGGAAACCGGCTTGCAGATTTGTCTCGTCATCGGCGGTGGCAATATCTTTCGCGGCATGGCGGGCGCGGCGCAGGGGATGGACCGGGCGCAGGCCGATTACATGGGCATGCTGGCAACGGTGATGAACGCGCTGGCGATGCAGAGCGCGCTGGAAAAGCTGGGCGTCAACACCCGCGTACAGAGCGCGATCCAGATGGATCAGGTATGCGAACCGGTGATCCGCCGCCGCGCCGAACGGCATCTGGAAAAGGGCCGCGTGGTGATCTTTGCCGCCGGCGTGGGCGCGCCCTATTTCACCACCGATTCGGGCGCCGCATTGCGGGCGGCGGAAATGCGCTGCGACGCGCTGCTCAAGGGCACCAGCGTGGATGGTGTGTATGATTCCGATCCCAAGAAAAACGCCAATGCCACGCGGTTCGATACCGTCAGCTATGATCGCGTGCTGGCCGATAATCTGAAGGTTATGGACGCCTCTGCCGTGGCGCTGTGCCGTGACAATGATATCCCGATCGTGGTGTTCTCGATCCGCGAAACGGGCAATCTGGCGCGCGTGCTGGCGGGTGATGGCGTGCAGACGATAGTGCAGAGGAACTGAGACAATGGCAAAGTATGACAAGGCCGATGTGGAACGCCGGATGGCGGGCGCGGTGGAAAGCCTGAAGGGCGATCTGGGCGGCCTGCGCACCGGCCGCGCCAATACCGCGCTGCTCGATCCGGTGGTGGTGGAAGTCTATGGCTCGATGATGCCCTTGAACCAGGTCGCCACGGTCAACGCGCCCGAACCACGGATGCTGGCGGTGCAGGTGTGGGACAGGGCCAATGTCAGCGCGGTGGAAAAGGGCATTACCAAGGCCAATCTTGGCCTCAACCCGATGACCGACGGGCAGACCATCCGCCTGCCGATTCCCGATCTGAACGAGGAACGGCGCAAGGAACTGGCCAAGCTGGCGGGCAATTATGCGGAAAAGGCCAAGATCGCCATCCGCAACGTCCGCCGCGATGCCAATGAGGCGCTGAAGGAAGACGAAAAGAAGAAGGAAATCTCCGAGGACGATCGCAAGCGGCTGGAGGAGGAAATCCAGAAGATGACCGATCGGCACGTGTCCGATATCGATTCCGTCACCGAGGCCAAGATCAGGGAAATCATGACGCAGTGACAACTCCCCTCCCCTTCAGGGGAGGGGCCGGGGG
>JBGSLI010000352.1:0-3372 GCA_041740775.1 Alteraurantiacibacter sp.
CAAAGGGAACCTTGCCACCCGCGATGATGGCAATTCCTTCGCACAATCGCTCGGCATGGGCGATGACATGGGTGGAAAAGATCACCGTCGTGCCGCGTTCCGCCAGCCCGCGGATCAGCGCTTCCAATTTGCCCTGGTTGATTGCGTCCAGCCCGCTGAACGGCTCATCGAACACCACCAGCGCGGGATCATGCACCAGCGTTCCCAGCAATTGCACGGTCTGCGCCATGCCCTTGGAAAGCTGGCGGATCTGCTTGTCGATCGCGTGGCCCAAACCGTGCCCTTCGAGCAGTTCCTTTGCCCGCCTGCGCCCCGCAGGCAAAGGCACGCCGCGCAGCGCGCCCATGAAGGCGATCGCCTCGAAACACTTCATCGACGGATAGAGCCCGCGTTCTTCGGGCAGATAACCGATTCGCCGGGCGACATCCTGCGGATCGTCCGCGCCCAGCACCCGGCGATAGCCCGCATCGGGTTCGATAATCCCCAGCAGCATCCGCAAGGTGGTGGTCTTGCCCGCGCCATTGGGGCCAAGGATGCCGTAGATCGCGCCTTCGGGGATCACGATATCCACCCCGTCGACCGCCAGGGTCTTGTCGAACCTTTTCACCAGCCCGCGCGCCTCGATCGCCAGCGGGCGCGCTGCCTGGCTGGCTGGAACAAATTGCGGGGCTGCGGGAATTGATGTCGCCATATCCATGCCTTGCGCGCTAGAGCGGATGAATGAACGGGACACTCCCGCAATATGGTTACCATGCCCGATACCAATTCTCTTGAACACCGCCTGCGCGAAAAGGCGCGCGAACTGGGCTTTGCGGCGGTGGGCATCGCGCCCGCTGCCGATGATCCTTTGCGCGCCCGGCGGCTGCATGAATGGCTGGCGGAGGGCTTTCACGGCGAAATGGGATGGATGGAAGACCGCGCCGAAGTGCGGCAGGGGCCAAACAGCATGTGGCCCGAAGCGCGCAGCGTGATCGCACTGGGAATGAGCTACGCCCCCGCCATCGATCCGCTGGCGCTGGAAGGCGATGGCGAGGCAGCGCGGATTTCGGTCTATGCGCAGGGCCGCGATTATCACGACACGGTGAAAAAGGCACTGAAGGCGCTGGCCCGCTGGCTGTGCGAACTGGCGCCCGATATGCAATTGAAGGTGTTCGTCGATACCGCGCCGGTGATGGAAAAGCCGCTCGGCGAAGCCGCCGGGCTAGGCTGGCAGGGCAAGCACACCAATCTGGTCAGCCGCAGCCACGGCAACTGGCTGTTCCTCGGTGCGATCTACACCACGCTGGATCTGGCCCCCGATGCCCCGCACGAAGACCGCTGCGGATCGTGCTCCGCCTGCCAGACCGCGTGTCCCACAAACGCCTTTCCCGCGCCCTACCGGCTCGATGCAAGGCGCTGCATTTCCTATCTCACCATCGAACACAAGGGGCCGATCCCGGAAGAATTTCGCGCCGCCATCGGCAATCGCATCTATGGCTGCGACGATTGCCTGGCGGTGTGCCCGTGGAACAAGTTCGCCGATGCCGCCGCGCGCCACGCGGCGTTTCTGCCGCGCGAGGAATTGATCGCGCCGCGATTGGCGGAGCTGCTGGCACTGGACGATGCCGCTTTCCGGGCGAAGTTTTCCGGATCGCCGATCAAGCGTATCGGCCGCAACCGCTTCATCCGCAATTGCCTGATCGCGGCGGGCAACAGCGGGAATCGGACGCTGCTGGCGCAGGTGGAGACGCTGTGCGAGGATGACGACGAGGTGGTGTGCGAAGCCGCGTGCTGGGCGCTGGCGCGGCTCAGCGCAAATCCTTGAGCGGTTTTTCCACGTCGGCCAGATCCGCCGGATCGACCACCGCGCGCGCTTCCACCAGCTTGCGGCCCTGCACGTAATCCTTCGTGCGATTGACCGCGTCCACCGCGATCACCCGGCCTTCCTTGCAATAGATGACCGAGAAACTGCGGGTGGCCGGATCGCCGCGCAGCACGGCGGCATCGTGGCCGATGCTCAGCCCGGCGGTTTGCAGCTTGAGATCATACTGGTTGGACCAGAACCACGGAAAGGCGTGGTAAGGCTGCGGATCGCCGCAGATCGATTTTGCCACGGTATTGGCCATGTCATGCGCGTTCTGCACGCTTTCCAGCCGGATCACCGCGCCATCGGCATAGGGATTGGCATGCGCCGCGCAATCGCCGATGGCATAGACCTGATCGAGGCTGGTGTGGCAGTTTTCGGCCACGTCCACCCCGTTCGCCCCGGCCGCCCCGGCGGCGATCAGCGGGCCGACGGCGGGCACGATGCCGATGCCTACCACCACCCCATCGCAGGGCAGTTCCTCGCCATCGGCAAGCACCACGCCGGTAACGCGATCCTCTCCCACCAGCCGATCCACCCCCACACCAAGCCGCAACTGCACGCCATGCGCGCGGTGTTCGGCTTCGTAGAAATGCGACAGGTCTTCCCCCGCCACGCGGTTGAGCACACGGTCCATCGCTTCGACCAGCGTGACATCGCGGCCCAGCTTGCGCAACACTGCCGCCGCCTCCAGCCCGATATAGCCGCCGCCGATCACCACGAAACGTTGTGCGCCATGTTCCAGATCAGCCAGCAGATGGTCGACATCGCGCTTGTCGCGCACCGCGTGGATACCTGCCAGATGGCTGCCGGGACAGGAAAGCCGCCGCGCATCGCCGCCTGCCGCCCAGATCAGCCGACCGTATCCGATCGCCTCGCCCGAACCCAGCTGCACTTCATGCGCTTCGGGATCGACCCTGGTTACCGATTTGCCCAGCAGCAGGGTGATCTGCTTTTCCGCCCAGAAGGCTTCGGGCCGGATCAGCAGCCGTTCGAAGGGCTTGTCTCCGGCCAGATATTCCTTTGATAGCGGCGGGCGTTCGTAAGGCGGCACCTGATCGCGCCCGATCATCAGGATGGTGCCGGTAAAACCGTTCTGCCGCAGGGAAATGGCGGCCTGTGCGCCGCCATGCCCGGTGCCCACGATCACGACATCGTAATTGCTCATGGCGTCCGCGGTGCGCGATCAGGCCGCTTTCGTCAAGTTAACCCTGCTCTATCCCTGCAACAGGTTGCGCGCCTGGCTGGCGATCTGCGCCAGCATCGCCGGAGCGACGGGGCTGGAGGCCTGCGCGCGCGAGATCATCCGCCGGAACTGCGCCACGGCGGATTGATTGCGGTTCGCCCAATCCTCGATCTGCGCTTCGGGATTGCCCGCATTCCTGCCGCGCCTGGCCGCAAGCGCGCGCAGGAAATCGAACCGCATCTGCTGGAAATCGCGGGCCAGGCCAGCCACCAGCAACCGCTCCCACGGGTCCGCCGGGCTCATCACTGCGGCGCGCGATTGCGCCCAGTCGATACCCAGCAGC
>JBGSLI010000353.1:0-1650 GCA_041740775.1 Alteraurantiacibacter sp.
AGGCTTTCGGTCAGCCCGCGCTGGCGCAGCGAGGCGCGGAAGGCCTCGGCATCGAAATTCGCGCCCGATCCCGCCACGATTTCGCTATTGACCAGCCGGGTTCCGGCACGCAGGCCAAGCCGCTGCGCGAATTCGGCCAGCGCGGTGCGGCTGACGATCTGTTCGAGCACATTGTCGAATCCGCCCTGCGCCACGAAACCTTCCATCGACAGCGTGGGATTCTGTTCGCGCGCCTGCCGCAGCGCATTGTTGGCGTTCTGCGTGAGTTCGGAAGTCGAAATGGTGCGATCGCCCACCACCGCCACCCGGTCTCCACCCGCAACCCCGCCAAACATGCCGGTGTTGGCGACATCCGAACTGGCAAAGGCCAGCGCGATCAGGCCGAGAAAGGCCAGCGTTACGCCGATGCCGATCTTGGATTGGAAGAACCTGCGGAAAAACTGGATCATGGTAGGGTGTCAGCTCTGGCTCGGCCCTGGGGCCGTGGTGGTCGGGGCAATGTTGATCGGGGCAGGGGAACCCTGCGCAGAATGGTTGCGCCTTATCTCGCCCGCTGGCTTGCCGCAACAGGGTGCAGCCGTGCAACAGGGTGCAGGGGGTTTGCCCGATTGCCCACAACCGGCTTTGACAAGGTGGCCATCGGGCATTAGCGCGCTTTGGAAAGGTTCCCCATGGCTCGATCCTGATCCGGACAAGACCATAAAAATTGCAGGACAATCAATGATCCATCGGCCCTATATTGTCGGCAACTGGAAGATGCATGGCACCCGCGCCATGCTTTCCGAAGCGCGCGCGATCGATCGGGCGGCGGAACGGCTGATGAAGGTGGAAGTGGCGATTGCCCCGCCGTTCACGCTCATCCACGCCACCCGCAAGGAAGCCAATCTGATCGGGATCGGCGCGCAGGATTGCCATCCGGCACAAGGCGGCGCGCATACCGGTGATGTCTCTGCGGTAATGGTGAAGGATGCCGGGGCCAGCTTCACCATCGTCGGCCATAGCGAACGCCGCGCCGATCACGGCGAAACCGATGCGCTGGTGCAGCAAAAGGCGCAGGCGGTGATCGCGGCGGGAATGAACGTGATCGTCTGCGTGGGTGAAACGCAAACGGAACGCGATGCAGGCGAAGCCGAAAGCGTGGTTGCCCGCCAGCTTGCCGGTTCGTTGCCGACAGGCGAGGGCGTGGCGGAAAAGGTCACGGTCGCTTACGAACCTGTCTGGGCGATCGGCACCGGCAGGACGCCCACGCCCGAGGACGTGGCGGCGATGCACCGCCACATCCGCGCGCAGATCGAAACGCTGTATGGCGAAGCGGGCGCGGCGGTGCGCATCCTTTACGGCGGCTCGGTAAAACCCGAAAACGCCGCCGAACTGCTGGCCGCAGACGAGGTGGGCGGCGCGCTGGTAGGCGGGGCAAGTCTGTCGGCGGAAAGCTTCCTCGGCATCATCCTGGCCGCGGCGGAAAACGGCGAGAGCTAGG
This sequence comes from Alteraurantiacibacter sp., assembly GCA_041740775.1. Taxonomy (GTDB): domain Bacteria; phylum Pseudomonadota; class Alphaproteobacteria; order Sphingomonadales; family Sphingomonadaceae; genus Alteraurantiacibacter. Next base: position 1,481 of record JBGSLI010000353.1, read on the forward strand.
CCCGCTTCCCCTTGTGGGAAACCTGCAAGCGGCCTACATGCGCCACCAACCCGCATCGCTACTGACTGAACATTTATGAACTCGCTCTTCAATTTCCTTCTCGTCATCCAGGGCCTGGTGGCCGCAACGCTGGTCACGCTGGTGCTGATGCAGCGGTCCGAAGGCGGCGG
>JBGSLI010000354.1:0-14063 GCA_041740775.1 Alteraurantiacibacter sp.
CGCCCGCATCCAGCGTCACCGCGCCGCCGCCGGAAAGCGTGCCCAACCGGATGCTGGCCCCCGCGTCCACATCGATCACGCCAGTAGTGGCCACCACTGTGCCGAGGATGGCATCGGTTGCCGAATTTACATCAATCAGGCCGCTGGCAGAGGTGATCGTGCCGATTTGCACATCCTCGCCCAGCCCCGCCTTGGAAACGATGATATTGCCGCTGGCCGAGCCTGCATCCAGATGCAGCCGCCCGCTTGTTGCCGTAAGGGCAATGCTGGTGGCGGGGTTGATCGCGGTGATATCCATCGCCGCCGCCGTGATATTGACCGCGCCGCTGAAGGTGAGCGCGCCATATTGCGCATTGCCGAGCGAATTGGCGGTGAAACTGCCGCCCGATGCCACCCCGAGTGCGAAGTTGGGAATGAAATTGCCGGGCGAGAGCACATCCGCCAGCCCCCGAATGTCTCCGCCCGCAGCGAGCGTGATGAGGGGCGCATCGAGGAAGGCAAAGCCGATATCGGCCCCGCTATCGATATCGATCAGCGATCCGGCAGCGATATCGAACAGATCGGTATCGCCTACGCTGATGAAGCGCGCGATGCCCGGTGTTGCTACGGTATTGGCCGTGATCGTCCCGGCGCTGTCGTAAAGGACATTGCCGCCCGCCGATACGGTGCCGCCGGTGACGATCCCGCCCGCCGCACCGTTCTTGTCCAGCGTGATCGCACCCGCCGCGCTGATATCGGTGATCGAAAGCCGGCCGACACCGGCAAATGCGGACAGAGACCCCGTTTGCACATTGGCGAACAGCGCATCCACCGCCGCGCCCGATAGCGATATTCCTACGCCCGTGATGCCGTTGAAACCGCCCGCGACGACGGTATCGAGTTGCGCCGCGCCAAACGGGGTGGATACGGCAATGGTGCCGGGCGCGGCCAGTTCAGCCCGCCCGAAGCCCGCCACCAGCGGTGTTCCTACCGGATCGAAGCCGATCGTTGCCCCGCCGCTGGTGGACAGAAAAGCCGCGCCGGTGATGGTGCCGCTATCGATCAGCAACCGGTTGACCGCCGAAAGACTGGCGCTGGCCGCCGCGATATTGCCGATCGAGAAGGACCCTGCGCTGCCCGATATGTTCAGCCCGTCAAGCGATCCGATCTGCACCGTTCCGGTGGCGTTGATCGCCACATTGCCGGGCGCGGAGATTACGGCGGCGGCGGTAAACGGCGTCCATCCGTTAGCCAGGCCGAACAGCGAGCCTTGCGAGGCGGTGATGTCGATATTGCCTGCGGTGGCGGTCAGCCCGCCGAAATCGGTCGACAGGTCGGAGGAAATCCCGCCGATCCTGATATCGCCCTGCGTAGCTGTCAGCGTGGCCGAGCCAACCGAAAGATCGCGCAGGATCAGCGCATCCGCGCCCGATCCGGCAACCGCCCCGCTGAGCACGCTGCCCGCAGTGATATCGATGCGCGCGCCGGTGAAGGTTTCCAACAGGAACACCAGCCCGGCACTCGCGGTGCCCGCATTTGCGAAACCGGGTTGGGAGAAATCCACCCCGGTCAAACCGTCGGTTATGGCGGAATTGAGGTATAGGGTTCCCGCATTGCTGATGATGCGGATATCATCGCCCGTATCGAAAGAAACCGGCGATCCGGGCGCGCCGATATTGCCGCCCGCTTCGATCAGAATATCCTCGCCCGCCACGATTCCCCCGGAAACGAGCGCGTTGCCGCCAGCAAAAATGCCGATGCTGCCCGTCGAACCGCCGGTGGACACCAGCCCCAGATTTACCAGGTCTGCGGCGGACACCAGGATATCTCCGCCGTTGGTGGTGATGCTGTTTGCCGAGCTTACGTCGGCTCCCGCACCGCCCGCGGCCAGCGTCACCTGGGCAAAGGCATTCGTCACCGTGGCGGTATTCACGCCTATGCTGCCGCCGTTGGCGCGCAAGGCCAGCGATTGCTGGGTCGTCACGCTGTCGATGGTGATAGCGCCGGAAGTGAAGTTGTTCAGGCCATTGGTTATCGTCAGCAGGCTGGCGTTGACGCTGCTGGCGGTAAAATTGCCGCCCAGCGCCACATTGATTGCGGTGCGCGAACCGGGGGTGCCTCCCGCAAGCGACAGCGAGCCACCCGCGACCGGTGCGACATTGCCCGCTACATTGAGCGTAATGCCGTCGAGCGAGGGGCTGACCACACCGTCGGAATTGGCCGTCAGCGTAACCGTGCCCGCATAGAGCAGATCGCCCAGGCTGGTATCGATGGCGATCGTTTCGGTGGCGCTGAAGGCCGATGTCTGCCCCGCCGCGCCCAGCGTGATGAAGGGCGCATCGAAATCGAGGAACTGGCCGATCGCCGATGTGATCGCGGCGCCCGATACCAGATCGACGAGGCCCGCCTGCACGAAGATCGGTTGCAGACTGCCTGCCGATCCGGCGCGCAGCGCGATCGTGTCATTGGCATCGATCGGGGCGATCGAGGTTCCGGCACGCAGGATGATGCCATCCAGCAGCGGCCCCGGCCCGTTTACCACCGGATTGGTGTTCGAAATCAGCGTTACGTCGCCTGCGTAGCTGATGCTGCCCGTGGTCGCCTGGATATCGATGTAATCGCCCGCGCTGAAGCTGCGCGCCTGGTTGTTCTGCCCCAGGATGATCGAGGGCGCGCTGATCTGGATGAAGCCGGTGGCGGTGATATTGCCCTTGTAGGTCGCCGGATCGCCCAGCGTGTTCTCGATGAAATTACTGGTCGAAACCGAACCGATGAACGGCCGGTTGGCATTGGTGACGGTGCTTGAACCGGGCAGCGTTTCTGGAGCAACGAAGCTGATCGAGGTGGCGGTGCCGGGCGATGCGGCAAAGGTCACCACCCCCAGATCGACATTCTGGCCCGTCAGCTGGGCGCTTTCAAAGCTGAGCCTGCCCTCGCTGTTATCCAGTGCAGTCAGCACGATATCATCGCCTGCTATCACCGAATCGAGATAGATGTTGCCATCGTCCGAGAGCACGAAGATATCCGCGCCCGCTTCCAGATCGACAATCCCCAGCGGAAGCGGCGTGCCGGGAGGCGGTGGCCCGCTGCCGCCCGTGTTCACCCCCACATTGCCTTCGGCATAGATGCCGATCGAACCCGCCGTGGCCGGTCCGGCGTGGCTGGTGAAGGCTCCGGCGATCAATATGTCTCCGCGGCTGCCGCCGCCGCCGCTGTCAAACGCGGTGAGCGCGATATTGTCGCCGCTGGTGCGGATCGTTCCTGCGCTCAGATCGCCGTTGCTCGCCACCAGGATGAGCGCGGTATCGACCGTGACATTGCCCAGCGAAAGATTGGGCGCGCGCAAATGGTTGACCAGGCTGGTGTTGGAAAGGCTGGTGGCGGTGATGTCCCCCACCGAAATGTCGTTCGAATTGCCGCCTGCCCCGGCGGCCAGATAAACCGCCCCGCCCGCGATATCGCCATTGCCCGGATCGCCCGCGATCTCGCCGTCGTCGCTGTCCAGCGTTACGGTGCCCCCGCCTGCCGAAATCGAGGCGAAGGCGATATCGCCATTGGCCCCGCTGGCGATCAGATCCACCTGCGTGGCGGAAATCGCGCCGACATCGATCGATGCTGCGGTAAGCGCGGCAAGCCCCGCCAGCGCCGTCACGCTGCCATTGCCGTTGATCGCCGCAAAGGCGGTGGCGGTGACATTGCCGCCGGTGGAATTGAATGCGCCGAAGGTGAGCGATCCGCTGGCGGCATCGACATCGATATTCCCCGCCGTGCCCACCGTGCCGAGCGTGACCTGCGCGCCATCGACATCGGCGAAGGTTCCCGCGCCGATATCCCCGCCCGCAACATTGCCGGTGCCCGAATTCACCGTCACGCTGCCGGTGGTGGAGGTGAGATCGGTGAAGGTCAGCGTGCCGGTGGTGGAAGCAACATCGATATCCCCCACCGCACCCACCGCGCCCAATGTCACCTGCACGCCATCGACATCGACGAAAGTGGCCGCGCCGATATTCCCGCCCACCACATTGCCGGTGCCCGAATTCACCGTCACGCTGCCGCTGGTGGAAGTGAGGCTGGCAAAGGCCAGCGCATTGGTGGCGGTGCTGGCGCTCAGCGTCTGCGTGGTGGTGACATTGCCCAGCGTGAGCTGGTCCTCGGTCAGTGTGAGCTGCCCCTGGCTGAGCAGCGAATTGGCAAAGACATCGCCCAATTGGACCAGTCCTGTGGCGCTGACGACAACATCGCCCACCGCCGATCCCGAAGTGCCGATCGAAGTGGTGGAATCGAAACCGATCGTGCCCGGCGATGCGATGGTCACATCATTGCCGGTGATGGTAAAACCTCCGCCTGCGGTTATCTGGCCCGCAACCGCTGTCAGCCGGACATCGCCGGTGGCCGCCGCGCTGCCGCCGCCAAGCGCAAGGCTGTCGGCGCTGGTCACGGCAATATCGGCGGTGGTGCCGCTGGCGATCAGTGTGCCCTGGCTGGACACGGTTTCCACCGCATTCACGGTATTGGTGATCGCGATCGTGCCCTCGCTGGCGGTGGCGAGGATTATCGTTCCGTTGTTGGCGGTGGCGGTGAGCGTGGCGGCGGGATCGATATCGAGGATCAGCGCGGTCAGCTGGTTCGGCCCGATCCGCTGCCCGCCCGCCGCCGCGCCGACATTGGCGCCGGTGACCGATCCGGTAACCGCAATTCCCGTATCGCTGATATTGACGCGCACGCCTTCGGTGATGGTGAAGCTGAGCGGGCTGCCCGCCACATTGGCGAAGGTGACATCACGCGCGCCGACCAGCGCAACATCGCCAGTGACGGTGATTTCGCCCCCCATGGCGAGGCTTTCGCTGACCAGGATGACCGATCCTGTGCTGCCCAACTGCGAGCCGGAAGCAAAGACCAGCGCGCCGGGCGCTCCGCCACCAGCAGCAGTGAATTGCGGTGCGGCCAGATTGGCAAGGCTGAGATTGGCCCAGGGCACCGTGCTCACCAGCAGGCTCGCGCCGCTGAACGATCCGGTTGCTCCAAAGGTGATGCCGTCGGGATTGATCAGCCACACATCGATGTTCGATGCTGTACGGATCAGGCCGAAGATGTCCGAAGGACTGCCCCCGGTAATGTTGTTGACTGCGGTAATCTGCCCGGCGGGCACCATGCTGGTGACGTAATTGACAATCACATCGGCGGCGACATCATAGGTATTGAAGGTGATGATGCGATTATTACCAAGCAGATCGACTTCGTAACGCCGGACAAAACCGGCATCGGCATCGGGCTGCGCCAGCGCGGCGTTGGCGTCGATGACCGCCCCCCCGGCATTGGTGACATCGGGAAAATCCTGAGCCGCAGCGGTGCTGCTGATCGCCGCCAGCGCGGTGCCGATAAGCAACCGGCTGGCCAGCCTGCGAGAAGGATTGGTCTTGTCCTGGGTCATCAGTTGTTCCCCCACGGATAAAAGCGTGTCGAAAGCGTCAGCATGAAACGATCGCCCGGCGGCGCATCATCGGTGCTGAGCGCGCGATCCTGCGGTGATGCGTAATAGGCTTCGAGCGACAGCCGACCCGGCAGCATGAAGCGCAGGCCCGCCCCGTATGAAGCCAGTTCGCGCCCGTCTTCCACCGATCCTGCATCCAGATTTTCGATCCGGACCCAATCGTAAAAACCCAGCACTTCCACCCGCATATCGCGGCTGATCGGAATTTCGACTGTCGGCTGGAGCCGGAAGGCCACCACCCGGTCACCCGAATTGGCACCCGGATCATAGCCGCGGCCATAGGTGAAATTGCCCAGCGTCCATTCTTCGAGGTTGAGCAGCGGATCGTCCGACCACTGGCCGAAAGCGCCGAATTCGAAACCCAGCGGGCCAAGCAGGTTGAGATCGCCCAGCACTTCGCCGCGCACCACGAAGGCTTCGGGATCGCCATCGAAACGGCTGGGGGAAAAGCGCCCGTTGGGCTGCCCGCGCTGGCTGCCGCCAAACACGTCGAAGCCCTTGCGCAGTTCGAGATAACCCGTCAGCCGGTGGCTTCGCCCATTGGCCAGCGGGCGCAGATAATCGCCTTCGGCCCGGGCGTAGAGGATGCGCAGATCGTCCTTCGAAAACGGCACGCTGGTGCTGCCGGAAAGGATCTCGGTCTTCTGCTGGAGGAATTCGAAACCGGCCACCACCGCCACATCGGTGGTGACCGTGCGGATCAATTGCTGCTGCGCCTCTGCCCCCAGAATGAATGTCCGCGATCGCAGGTCAAGGTTCTCGATATCGGGTTGCGACCACGCGAAAGAGCTGCGAACTTCGGCGCGCAAACCATTGTCATTTATGGCAAAGTCATGGCTTGCCTGGAGCACCCTGATCTCATCGACATCGATCGAGTTCGAAAAGGTCAGCACGGTGCGATCGGCCATGCCGGTGATGCCATAGGCTTCCACCCTGGCCGAGGCGACCCAGCGACCGAGCTGGCGCGAACCGAAATTCTGGATATTGGCGAGCGCCTGAAAGCGGCGCGTCTCGACGTTGAGAACGCCGATCACATCGCCCGGAACGCCGGTGCGCGCGGGGGTGATCGACATCGAGATATCGACTCCCGGAATGTCCCCTGCGGCAAGCAGCATCCGTTCTACCGCGTGGCGGTTGAGCGGTGCCAACTGGCTGATCGCCTCGGCACGCGCCGTAATCATCTCCTCGAAACCGTCGATATCGCCGATCACGCGCATTTCCACAAACCGCGCGGTGACGATGCGCAAGGTCAGTACGCCGCCCTCGATCTGCTGCGCGGGAATCTGCGCCAGCGCGACATAGCCCGCCTGTTCCAGCCGGTTGTTCACCGCATCGCGCACATCGCAAACCACCGAAATCGGCCGCTCGCCCGGCGGCGGCACTGTGAGCGGAGCGAGCAGTTCGGCCAGTTCGGGGGCCAGCTCCTCCCCCTGCACACCCCCTTCGAAGCGCACTTCGGTCAGCGTTACAGGAATGGTCGAACCATCGAGCGCACACGGCAGGTCGTCGATCGCCCCGTCGCTTTCCACCCTGGGAAGATCGCGCTCCAGTTCCTCTGTCCGGGGATCGACCTGATCGCGGCTCGGCAGATTCTGGCCCGGATCGGGAACGACCTGCGCCGCCGCCTGTCCTGCCGGATAGACGCAACACGCCAAAAGTGTCGCCAAGCGTATTCTACGCCGCATACACCCCCCCTTAGTATGTGACAGCTCCCGACTCCCCAGCCGGACGGGCCAATATGCGAAGGCTATGGCTGCGGCTATTAAGAGTCAAGAAACCATGTCTTGCGCAATTCGTGTCGAACAACCACGGATTAAGCGCCGAGGCGCGAATTGTCCCGCGACCCTATCCTGTTTTCTTCATTTTGTAACAATTAATTCCACCAGTGATCTGGTGTCATATTTTTCAAATGCCCTGCAACATACCGAACTACCGTGTAAAATCGGCGATAGCAGGAAACTCCGCGCTGCCCGGAACCCACCCACCACAAGCCTGCCGTCTGTTTGTATTGACTTTGTCCTCCCCCATTCGGCAACACGCTTTCGGGCAGTTATGGAATTGGCATGAGCATTCTCGAAACCCGCGTGGCAGTGGTGACCGGGGCAAGTTCCGGGATCGGCGAAGCCTGCGCGCGCGAATTCGTGCGCAAGGGGGCCAGCGTGGTGCTCGCCGCGCGGCGGGCGGACCGGCTGGCAGGGCTGGTTGCGGCGATTGAGGGCATGGGCGGCAAGGCGCTCGCCGTCACCACCGATGTTACCGATGAAGCCGCGGTCGCCAATCTGTTTGCGCAGGCGGTGGCGCGTTTCGGCACGGTGGATGTGCTGATCAACAACGCCGGGATTGCCGACAGCACCGCTGCGCACACGCTCGATCTGGATCTATGGCGCAAGGTGATCGACACCAACCTTACCAGCGCCTTCCTGTGCGCCAAACACGCCTGGCCGATCTTCCTGGCGGGCGGGCACGGGCGGATCGTCAACATCGGTTCGATATCCGCCCGCGTGCCGCGCGCCCATAGCCCGGCCTATACCGCCAGCAAATTCGGGCTGGACGGATTGACGCATGCGCTGGCGGTGGACGGGCGCGAACACGATATAGCGGTTTCGATCTTCCATCCCGGCATCGTCGCCACCGAAATCGTTCCCGGCACGGTAAAACTGCCCGAAAACTTCGCCGCCACTCCCGAAGAAATCGCCGAATTCATCGTCCACATGTGCGATCTGACCGATCACCTCAATTTCTACGAAGCGCTGGTGGTGCAGAACAAGCTGCCCTTCCTCGGCCGCGGCTGACGCGCATGTCGGGGATGCAGGACTGTTTCAATATCGACGATCTGCGCCGGATGGCGCAGCGGCGGTTGCCGCGCGGAGTGTGGGAATATCTCGAACGCGGGGTGGAGGACGAAACGGGAATGGCGCGCAACCGCGACGCCTTTGACCGGATCACATTTTGCCCGCGCGTGCTGAAGAATGTTTCGGCAATCGATCCGGCGACCGATATTCTCGGCCGCCTCTGCCCCTTGCCGCTTGCCATCGCGCCCACCGGGGCGGCGGGAATGATGTGGTATCGCGGCGATGTGGAACTGGCACGCGCGGCGGCAAAGGCGGGCATCCCCTTCACCATTTCCAGCGCCAGCACGATGGATATCGAGGATGTGACCCCGGCGGGCGGGCGGCAGTGGTTCCAGCTATACCTGTGGCAGGATCGCGAATTGTCGATGGCGGTGATCGATCGCGCGCATGCGGCAGGATGCGATACGCTGTTCGTCACGCTCGATCTGGCGATGCCGCCCAATCGCGAATATCTCTATCGCAACGGCTTCGGAATGCCGTTTGGCCTCAATCGCCGCAATGTGCCCGATATCCTGGCCCATCCGCGCTGGCTGGCGGGCGTTGTGGGGCGATACATTCTGCACGGCGGCATACCCAAACAGGCGAACCTGCCCGCCAGTCTGAAACATTCGGTGGCGCGCGGGGCAAAGCCGGGGGCGCTGTTCAAGCAGGACGATCTCGATTGGGACGGGATCGCGCGAATCCGCGAACGCTGGCCGGGAAAGCTGGTGCTGAAGGGCATTCTCCATCCCGATGATGCGCAGCAGGCCGTGTCGGCGGGAGCGGATGGCATCGTGGTGTCCAATCACGGCGCCCGATCGCTCGATCATTCAATCGCCGCCATCGACGCGCTGCCCGCGATTGCGGCGGCGGTGAAGGGCAGCACCACGATCCTGCTCGACAGCGGCATCAGGCGCGGCAGCGATGTGGTGAAGGCGCTGGCGCTGGGCGCGGATGCGGTGATGATCGGGCGCGCCACGCTGTATGGACTGGCGGCGGCGGGAGAAGCGGGGGCCACCCGCGCGATCACCTTGCTGTCCGATGAGGTGATTCGGGTGATGGCGATGCTCGGTGCGCGCAATGTGGATGAGATCAACCGCAGCCTGATCGCGTGATCCTGTCGCTGCGGCAATGGGCGCAAAAAAATGGCGGGACCAGGCCCGCCATTTTTCTAAACTCGTATTTCTTCCCCGATCAGGGGCTGATGGGCTCGTCCTCGTCATCGTCGGCAACCACCACCACGATCACGCCAGCAAGGATCACCAGGCCCAGCAGCCAGCCGAGGCCGCCGAAGCTGAATTGTTCGCCCTCCACGACCGGAGCCGCGTCACGCGCGTTGATGGGCATGGCAGAAGCGCCGGTGCTGCCGAGCAGCAGGCCAGCCGAAGCAAGGCCAAGTGCAATCTTGTGAAACATAACAATCCCCTAGCGGCAAAGACCGCCTGCGTTTCCTATCAGCCCGAGCCTGCATGTCAACGCGTATAAACCACAGGTTGGGCACAAATTCGGGAGCAAGTGCCTTACTTGCAACATTGTGGAAATGAAGCGAATATCGTTCGCAACAATCGGCAAATGTTGCGATGCAATATGACTCTTGGCTTGAAGCGACCTTTCCGGCGCACCAGACTGAGCCGATGAATCACTCTTCATTCTTGCGCGCGCTGCTGGGCTGCGCCCTGTGTGCCGCGATCCACACCCTGTCCGCGCACCCGGCTCTCGCGCAGGAGGATGCGCAATTTGCCGCCCTGCAGCGCGAGGATCTGCGGCTGGCCGCCATCACCGATGCCCTGCTGCGCGCCAATGCGCCGCTCTGCCGCAGCACCATGCCGGTTACCGGAATGATCCTGCACAGCGCCGATCAGTATCGTGACGGCCCGGCGCAGTCGCGCTTTGCCAATGGCCCGATCGCCATTTCCGCAATCGTGCCCGGTTCCCCTGCGGCAAGGGCAGGACTGCTGCCCGATGATGGCATCGTCGCCATCGGCGGCACAAGCAGCGATGTGCTGGCGCCGCCCGCCAATGGCAACCTGCGCGAGGCCGCCTTCGCCCTGCTCGCCAGCCAGCCTGTCGATACAGACATCGCCCTGCGCATCTTGCGCGGCGGGCTGGAACGGGACCTGGCGCTCACTGCCCCGCCCGGCTGCCGCACGCTGGTGGAAATCCTGGTGGGCAATGGTCCGCGCGCCCGGTCTGACGGGCGGGTGATCCAGCTGCAATATGCTTTCGCGGGGGAACTGGACGATACGCAAATCGCCATCGTGCTGGCGCATGAACTGGCGCATACCGTGCTCGAACATCGCCGTCGCAAGGAAGAGGCGGGGATCGACAACCGCCTGTTTGCCGAACTGGGCCGTAACCAGCAGGCCAATCGCCAGGCCGAGGTGGAGGCGGACCGGCTTTCGGCCCATTTGCTCGCCAATGCCGGATATGATCCCGCGATCATCCCCGCCTTCTGGCGCTCTGCGCTGGGCCAGCGGCTGGGCGGCGGGCTGCTGCCGAGCTTCGTCTATCCCTCACAGGAAGCCCGCGCGCAGATCGTCGAAGATGAAATCGCGCGCTATCTTCCGTTACGGCGCGGACCAAGCTGGCCGGGGCATCTGCTGGAATTGCGCGACCAGGAATTCCTGACCAATTAGCCGCCGGGCGGGCGTTCGGGCGCGGCGCTGATGTCGATATAATGCCGGTCGAAATAGGTCAGCGGGGTGGCATCCTTGCGGTGATTCGCCTCGATCAGCGCGCCGATGAAAATGGTGTGGGTGCCGAAAACGTGCCTGTCTGCCACGGTGCAGATCAGGCTCGACTGTGCATTGGTCAGCACCGGCACACCGTGATGTTCGATCCATTCCCCCACCGCGAATCGATCGGGCGCGGGCAGCATGAAATGTTCGGCCACATCGCGATTGGCCAAACCCAGCACGTTGACGCAGAACCGCTCCGCCTTTGCCAGCGGCGCGTGCAGCGAAGCCTCTCGATTGATGCAGGCGAGCAGCGACGGCGGTGAAAAGCTCAGCGAACTGACGGCGGTGGCCAGAATGCCGAACCGCGCACCTTCATGCGCGGTGGTGACCGCATAGACGGTGGCCGCCACGTGGCGCATGGCCGAACGGAACGCCGCGCCAAGCTCGATTTCGCTCTGTTCCGCAAGCTGCATTGCGCTTCAATGGCGAGGGATCGGAGCAGGGGCAAGCGGGATTTTTTCACTCCACTGTGATAATCGATTCTTGCCATCACATTGTGGTGTGATATGTGGCGGGAATGAGCGAAATCATCATCACCAAAGTGCGCGAAATCGTGGCGGGCGGAAAAATGTCGCGCGCCGGCCTTGCGCGGGCGGCGGGCCTGCACGCCAATACCTTGCGCGATTGCACGCTGGATGGCTGGAACCCCACCGCCGAAACGATGGGCAAGCTCGACCGATTCCTTGCCGAACACGACGAAACCCCCGTGCTGGTGGGTATCGAGGCGATCATCGAGGAAGCGCGCAACGGGCGCATGTATATCCTGGTGGATGACGAGGACCGCGAGAACGAGGGCGATCTCATCATCCCCGCGCAGATGGCCACCCCCAATGCGATCAATTTCATGGCCACACACGGGCGCGGGCTCATCTGCCTGTCGCTTTCCGCAAGGCGCAGCAGCGAACTGGGGCTGGAACTGATGAGCGCGCGCAACCGCACCCGCCACGAAACCGCCTTTACCGTGGCGATCGAGGCGCGCGAGGGTGTCACCACCGGGATCAGCGCGGCCGACCGCGCCCGCACGGTTTCGGTCGCCATCGATTCGTCGAAGGGACCGGACGATATTGTCACCCCCGGCCACGTCTTCCCGCTGATTGCCCGCGAAGGCGGGGTGCTGGTGCGCGCCGGGCATACCGAGGCGGCGGTCGATATCTCGCGCCTCGCCGGGCTCAATCCCAGCGGCGTGATCTGCGAGATCATGAATGAAGACGGCACGATGGCGCGGCTGGAGGATCTGATCGGCTTTGCCCGCAGACACGGGCTGAAGATCGGCACCATCCGCGATCTCATCGCCTATCGGATGCGCCACGATCACCTCGTCAAGCGCACCAGCGAAAGCAGCCTGCAATCCGATTACGGCGGCGATTGGCGGGTGCTGACCTATCGCAACACGGTGGATGGTTCGGTTAATGTGGTGCTGCAAAAAGGCCATGTGGTGCCCGGCCAGCCGGTGCTGACGCGGATGCATTCGATCTCGATTTTCGATGATGTGCTGGGTCGGCCGGGTGAAAAGAAGCGCATTCTCCAAAGGTCGATGGAAGCGGTGGGCAAGGAAGGCGCGGGCCTGATCGTGGTGCTGATCCCCAACAAGCCGCAATTGTTGCAGGATGAAATCGCCGGGGTGCCGCGCGATACCTCCGAACTGCGCGAATACGGCATCGGCGCGCAGATCCTCGCCGATCTTGGCGTGACCGACATGATACTTTTGTCCAATTCGCACCACAATGTCGTCGGCCTCGAAGGCTATGGCATCACCGTGGTCGAAACCCGCGCTATTCCGGAGTAAAACATGGCACGTTTCCTGATCGTCGAAGCCCGTTTCTACGCCCATCTGAACGACATGCTGATCACCGGGGCCAAGGATGCGCTCGAAGCGGCGGGGCATTCGGCTGACGTGGTGACCGTGCCCGGCGCGCTCGAAATACCCGGCGCCATCGCGCTGGCGGCCGAAAGCGGGCGTTACGATGGCTTTATCGCCATCGGCGTGGTGATCCGCGGGGAGACCTGGCATTTCGAGATCGTCGCCGGAGAAAGCGCGCGCGCGATCATGGCGCTGACAATGGACGGGGTCGCCATCGGTAACGGCATCCTTACCACCGAGAACGAAGCGCAGGCGCTGGTGCGCGCCGATCCGGCGCAGAAGAACAAGGGCGGCGAGGCGGCGCAGGCGGCGATGCGGATGCTGGAATTGCGGGAGCAATTCGCGTGAGCACGCACCCGGCCATCGCGGGCATCCCGCTGGTGCTGGGCGGCAATGTATTCGGCTGGACCGCGACGGGCGAGGACGGCTTCGCGGTGCTCGATGCCTTTTACGAAGCGGGCGGGCGGATGATCGACACCGCCGATGTGTATTCGGCCTGGATCCCCGGCCATTCGGGCGGCGAGTCGGAAAGCTTCATCGGCCAATGGCTCGCATCGCGCGGGGTGCGCAAGGATATGCGCATCCACACCAAGACCGGGATGCTGAGCGATACCAGACCCACCGATCCGGGCGCGATGGGCGATGCTTCGCTCTATGCTCCGGAAAAGGTGCTGGCCCATCTCGATGCCTCGCTCGCCCGGTTGCAGACCGATTATCTCGATCTTTATTACGCCCACCGCGATTTTGCCGAGCTGGAGGTGGCGCAGATCGTGGCGGCATTCGATGGCGCGGTGCAAACGGGCAAGGTCGGCTCGCTGGGCGCATCCAATTTCACCGCCGATCGCCTCGCCGCCGCGCTCGATATTGCCGATGCCAGTGGGGCAACGCCGTTCAGCGTGTTGCAGAACCAGTATAATCTTGTCGCGCGCGATGCCTATGGTCCCCAATTGCAGCGTCTGTGCGTGGAACGCGGCATCGCCATGCTGCCGTTCTTCGGGCTGGCAGCGGGATATCTGACGGGCAAGTATCGGCACAAGGAAGATTTCGAACGGGGTGACCGCAGCCACCGGGTGAAGGATTACGCCGAAACCGGCCCGCCGGTGCTCGCCGCGATGGATGCGGTGGCGGCGCAAACGGGGGCCAGCCACCCGGCCATCGCGCTG